>JAAUSE010000031.1 GCA_012031925.1 Candidatus Altimarinota bacterium | reverse complement strand
ATACAAAAACCTTTGAAATTATAGACTTCTTGCACTAAACAAATTCCAACCACTAGACTTATCTAGCAAATTCCTGAGATAACCTAAATATTTCTAATAGCTAAGGCTATCAAAAAATATTTATGAAACCTCAGTAATTCACTATCTAAACTACTGATATGGAATTGTTTAACGCAAGAAGTCTAATATATAAAAATACCTACCTTGTAGATTAGGTAGGTATTGGATTGTTATTTATTATCAAGCATATTGTTGCACCAGGTTTGAATGTCTTTTGGAACGCTAACTCCATTCATAACCATGGTCATCATACCTTTGGTGCAGTTATCACGATTAGATGCATTAATTTTCATACGCTCTACTTCAAGAACTTGCTCAGGGTTGATGCATTTTTGTTGGCTCCAACTAACACCACCTCGAACACTAAAACCTTTTTCATTAAGATCAATTTCTTGGGGAAGGTTGGAGTTTGTTTTTTCTTTACCCCCAACTCCTTCAACATAAGCAGTGAATCCGCAGTTTTGAATATTAGAATTGCCAAATGAAGAATTCCCATTACTAAAATAACTAGTTGTAGAGTTATTGCCGAAATTGTTTGTGCTGTTAAAAAAAGTTGAAGTTTCGTTAAAAGTCCACTTGTTTGAGTTGTTATTGTTGGAATTTTTGTTAGGGAAAGTTGGAAAGGCTTGATTGTTAGAATTTCCCATACTATTTGTCTCAAACGGGTTTTGTATTGTTTGAAATTCGTTATTGTTAGAGTTGAGGCTTGATTGGTTAATTTCACCTGTGTTTTGGGTGTTGTCCGAAAATCCTGTGGGCATTTGAGCTTTCGTAGAAATAGGGTACAACAAAGTAATCACATAAACAAATAAAAATTGACAAATATACTTATTCACAGTCTTATCCTCTAGATTGAACGTTTTATATTTAGCACAAATATTGGTGATTGTCAAATTTGACTTTTTAAAGATTATTTGAAAAGATGGGTGTTATGAAACCTCAGGAGATTATTAGAGAATATGCTCAAAGATTTTGGGTAGGGCCAAGTAAACATTTTGATGTATTTTTTACCAAGTATGAGGATGACTGGCTTGAGAAAATTCCATATCTACACACTATTGAAAGTTTTTGTGTACGTTTGCAAAAAGCTATCGAGTCAAAAGAAAAAATTTGTATTTATTCTGATTATGATACTGATGCCATAACTGCAACTGGTGTAATGTATTGGGGATTGATAGAACTAGGAGTAAAGAAGGAAAACTTGGCCTTTTATGTGCCTGATAGGTTCACGGAAGGTTACGGGATGAACACTGATGCTGCTGGAGAATTAGCTTCTAAATTTGATTTGATTATTAGTGTCGACTGTGGGGTGAATTCTACTAAAGAAGCTGAAATAATTGCTAAGGCTGGCAAAGATCTTATAATCACTGATCATCATCAATTAATTGGAAATATTCCTCAAGCTGTAGCAGTAATTAACCCCCAAATATTTCAAGTATATGGAGGTCAAAAAGAATTTGAAAAGGTTTGGTCTAAGAACAAAAACAGATTTATAAGAGATTTTGTAGTTAGTATTGATGATGAGAAAAGATATTTATCTCCTTCTGTGACTGGGGTAGGTGTAGCTTGGTTTTGCATTCTTTGGTTGGCTTATTATTTAAGAATGTCTGGTAAATCTGTTAATGTTAATTCTCTCCAGCCTCTTCTTTCTCTGGTTGCTATTGGGACTATTGCTGATTGTCAAAGTATAGTTGAACCAACTAATAGATTGTTAGTGAAAATAGGTATTAGAATTATGCAAAATAATTTGAGTGGGATTGTTGGTTTGCAAAAACTGATTGAAATGACCGGACTTGATGCCAAAATTAAAGAAGGTTATTGTCTAACAAGTCAAGATTTGGGTTTTGTTCTATCTCCTATTTTGAACTCTTCTGGACGGATGAATCATGCTCAATTATCAATTAGAGCTTTGTTATCTACAAATCAAGAAGAGGCTCAAATCCTTGTAAAAGACTTGATTGAAACTAATCAACAAAGGAAACAACTTGTTAGAGATATTCTTGATCAAGTTGAAGTTGAGGCTACAGAACAATTTGACTCTGGTTCAAATATAATTTGGCTAGAAGGTTCTTGGAGTAAAGGGATAATAGGTCTTTTGGCATCTAGAATTGTCAACGAATTTGATCTACCAGTCATAGTTATTTCTAATCAAAACCAAGAAGAAATCATTGCTTCTATGAGGGCTCCAGCGGGTTATGATTTTCCAAAAGCAATTCTTGCAATTTCTGAAATAACCAAAGGTGGTGGTCATGCTCAAGCTGCAGGTTTTAGTGCTAAAAAAGATGATAGTAAAATAATTCACAAGAGGTTTGAAAAGATTTTGACTCAACAAAAAAAACTTATTCAGAATCAAAAGAAAAACCAAACTAAATCCACGTTACCAGATGAAATGTCAAAGGAACAATTCAAAAAAGACTTAATAATTTTAGAGCAAAAGGATATGAGTAATCACTTGTTGGACTTGTTGTGGCAGTTGGATCCATTTGGAATTGATTTTCCGCTTCCTAATTTTGGGTGGGAGGTTGAGGTATCCAAAGTCTTTTGGATGGGAGATAAGAATCAACACCTAAAAATATTGATGACTAACGGGGTTAACTTATTGATGTTTGGGCTTGATGAGAAAGAGCAGAATCAAATAAAAGAATATTTTGATTCTCAGGATAAATCTTTATGGGTAATAGCCAAGCCAAGTAAAAATACTTGGAAAGGTAAGGTTAGTAATGATTTGATTGTTGATAAGTATTATATTCTTGCCAAATAAAATCCAAATAGTTAGCATATTTTTATGCCAGATTTAATGACACCACCAAAAAACTCTAGCATATCTTTTTTGGGTTTGTTGTTGTTCTTTGGATTGACTTTGTTGTTTATTTTTGCCATTTTTACTTATATATTAGTTGAGACGAGGACAAATTTATATTTAGATGAAATTCGAGATGTTCAAGTACTTTGTAGTAATAAATTAAGTGATCTTAAGTTCGTCAAGGTTCTGGATTATAATCGTTATAAAAAATATTCAAAAGTTTATTGTGGGTATTTTCGAGCTGAAGATAATCGTCTTTTGGAGCTAAATTACACAAGTGAATGGAAAATAGTGTTAGATATACAAGTAAACAAAGAAGGAGCTCTTTACTGGCCTATATATTTTTAAAGTATTAGAATGTTTTGGAGTCTAGTGGAATGTTGGAGGGCGTTTGATTGGTTGATGGTTCTTCCAGCCTTTTGTATAACTGGTTGATAGAAGTTCTTATGCTCCCTAAAGCGAAGGTAAAGTTGACAAAAAAGAGAATCAAAATAACTCCAGTAAAAATCAAAATATTTTTTGGTTGAAAACTTTTGGAAAAAAGATTGATCAGAGCTATTAGCAGTAGCACAAATACACAAAGTGATATAAATAAGAAGATATAAAAAACAAAACTGAGCATAATAAAGCAAGGTTGACGTTTATTCTGTGGACTTGCTTGCTTGGCTTTCTTCTATTGCTTTTTCGAGTGCTATTTTGAAATCTAAAGCTGGAACTGCTCCAATAAACTTTTTGAGAATATGAGAAGAAGCTTTGAATTGACCATCTCCAGTGAATTTTACAAGTAGAAAGGTTGGAATGCTTGATATTTCTAACTCTCCCGAAAGCTGTTGATTATCGTCAACATTGATTTTGATAAATGTAACATCTGGAAGAATAGGAGCTAATTGTTCTAGAATTGGAGCCATTGCTCTACATGGAGGACACCACTCTGCCCAAAAATCAATGAGATAAAGTCCGCTATTGTTTTTTAATTGTTCAAACTCCTCTGTATTGATATTTTTGATAAATTCTGACATCTAATAGTTAGATTAATATATTTGTTTAAGAATGTCAATTAAATAGAATAAAATAAAACTGTTTATACTATATAGGGTATTTTTTCCTAAAAAATACCTACAATAAAGTAAGTCATTTTTATAACCAAATCAAAATAGCTTTTTCCAATCCTTATTTTTTGGTAAGTGATTGTAGTTTTTTGGTTGCGGAATCTTTTTTTAGGTAAACAGGAGTTTCAATTAAAAAACCTTTAATCTCCGGGTTAATCTTAAAATCGGCAAAAAACCCATCTTTGAGTGAAATTTCTTCATCGTTAATATATTCTTTGACGGTAGCCTTTTCAATTTTGACAGGTTGGTTGTTGTCATATACTAAGTACCAAAAGGAAGTATTTGGTCTTATGTGTTCTTTAAATTGCTCTACAGTTTTGATAGTAGTCATATGAGGGGTAAAATTAGTGCTCAACTCACTAGTGATTGAGATTTGGTAAAGATTTTGTTCAATATAATAACCTTATTATTGCATATAATTGCACCTTTGTCAAGTATGTGCCATTTATCTCAAAAAAACTTGCATAAAGTGCAATAGTATGCTATAATTATACAACAAGAGGTCATCATATTAAACAAAAAAATATCGCAATCCTCTGATTTGCGGAAATCAAAAATTTATGCATCGTGAAAAAATTAAAAGTTTGAATTACTTGGATTATTTTCAAGAAAATCAAGCTGATGTAAGTCTTAAATATTTATTACAATCAAAATCTCCAACAGAAGGTAGTAAGGTTCTTTTTGTTGCAGGTGTTCATGGAGATGAAACAGCTCCGGTGGCTGCTTTGATCAAACTTCATAAGATTTTTAATGCCAAACCCGAACTGTTACTAAAAGGTACTACATCTTTTTTATTAGCTAATCCAATAGCTTTCAAAAAGGGTATGAGGTATGTTCAATATGATTTGAATCGTTGTTTTCAAGAATCTGTAGAAGATGTTTCTACTATTGAAGGTAAAAGAGTTAGCTCAATTCGAGAATACTTTGCTAAAACTGAGTTTGATATAGTTCTTGATCTTCATTCTATGCTGGTTGGAGAGTTTAGGTTGGTAATTTTTGAGAAAAATCAAGTTGATAGTATTAATTATCTAGATAAAACTAGCGATATTGGATATTATGCAACTTATCAAAATAACTTTACTCATAATTCACTTTTGAGTGAGTTCAGTAATAAAAAAGGAGTTCAAACTTTTGGTATTGAATGTGGTAATAATAAATCCATAAAGACAGTTAGTGTCGCTTTTGATCAGATGGTGCGAACTTTGGAATATTTGGAAATGATTCAAGTGGACTCCATTCCTCTTATGGGTAGGGTGGAGAAAACTGATTTTATTCAAATTTTTGATATTAGAGAAACTATTAAACCTCACCCTGGGTTTAATTTTGTGGATCCTGATGTTAAAACAGGCTCTTATATTAAAAAAGGTCAGATTTATGCAACTTATAAAAATGGATATAATCTTGCTCATGAGAATTTGAATCTATTGTTACCAAAAACTAGTTTGGAAAAAACGATCAAGAAGCTGGTTACCTTGCTAAGGTTTATAGATTCAAAAGGTAAATATAGTATCAACGAAAACAAAAAATTGCCTTCAGTGGCATTTTTTGTATGTAATTGTTTAATTTTTTGATTCCTAAATTATATATCTAATTGAAATATACGTAAATTGATACGTTGGTATCATAAAGGAAGTTCTTTACGGATAATCATAGATTATCCTAAATTTCCCGTAATATGATGCGTTAAGTGTTAACTGGCTTCGCCTAAAGAAATATCTTAACGCAAAATCATAGATTTTCCTAATATTTCCGTATTTCGACACACTGTGTCGAAATACTGGTGGATCCAGTGGGATTCGAACCCACGACCAGCGGCTTAAAAGGCCGTTGCTCTACCGACTGAGCTATAGATCCGTTTTTAAATGTGCGTATCAGAAACTTAACACTGTTACAAAATAAATATCTCTTCGTTGTAACAAAATTTAGAAGGTTTTGAAACATACGTAATATGATACGTTAATGTTGTAAAGGAAATTCTTTACGGATAATCATAGATTATCCTAAATTTCCCGTAATATGATACGTTGGTATCATATTACTGGTGGGTGATGAGGGATTTGAACCCCCGACCTTCTCGGTGTAAACGAGCTGCGCTACCACTGCGCCAATCACCCAGTATTAGTACTCCACTTAGCTGGTTAACTTGGTTTAGTAAAATAGAGAATATAAATTTTGTCAAATATTGAGAACTGCCCTGGCTAAAATAACTAGAGCAGTTTGTGAGGAGTACACAGAGTAATCAAAAACTCTATGTAAAGGGTTAGGTTTTAAGTTTTTGCAAAATTGTCAATATTGACAAAAATTTATCTTAAAAGAGATTAGTTGAGAAGTTTTTTGAGTACATTCGGAGATCGTCTAACGGTAGGACAACAGGTTCTGGTTCTGTTAATCGGGGTTCGATTCCCTGTCTCCGAACCATTAGAATTATGCTACTGTGTTAAGTTAAGAGGAGTTCAGAAAAATTTAGAGTTTTCATTTTGTTGATTGTTAGATAATCTAAGTTTGTGGTTATTTTTGAGTCCTTTTTTTGAATTTTTTTTTGCAATTTTTTTAGATACAACATTTCAACTGAGGATGGTAAAACCTGTTTAGAAGAATTTGGTTTGACATTTATATGGTTTGGATGTAGAGTAGAGTTATAATTATTTTTTATGAGAAAAGTAAACCTTATTAGTGTTGTTGTTTTTGTTTTGGTGTTTTTAATTGGTGTCAATGGGTATTCGCAAAATGATCCAGGTACGCCTACAGCTGGTGAGGTTGAGACTCCTTTTGTGATTGATTCAGAAGATTCTAGTAACAATCCAACCACTAATGATGAAAGTTCTATTCCTATTGAAAGTCCTGATGTTCCAACGATTACAACAGAAGAGATAGCTGAAGATAGTGGTGAAACTCTTCCCGTAGAAATTGATGGTGAGGCTTTTAATCTTAATAATACTCAAGATGGTAATTCTAAAACAAACATTGGGTCAAGTGTAGGGGTACAAAATACTCAAACGTCGACTGTTCGCTCGGGTGGATTAGAAGTTGCTTTATTGGTAATTGCATTGTTTGTTGTTGGTGGGTTTTATTATTATAATCGCAAGCAGAGACAAAACAAATCCAAGTTATCAACTAATGAGAAAAAGCTCAAATATTAGAACTTACCTCAAAGCTAAAATGCTTTGAGAGTTGGTTGTTGGGTTCCCTACCCTTAAAATTATTATACGAAATCAAGAAATTTATTATTCAAATAAGCTATGGCAGAGTTGGAAGAAGTCTAGGAATATCTAAAACCACCTAGATTTACTGATAACTCAGCTACTCTACTGAATAATCTGGTCATATCTGTATTCACTTCTAGATCATTTAATTGAGTTATTTCGGTCAAAAAGTGTTTTTTGGAATCTGAAACAAATTTGGTGATAGCTAAAATTTCACGAGGAGTTAGACCACCAGAAGATGGAACATCAGTTTCACCTGTTTGGAGATAAACACTATCTAAGGAATCCACATCAATACTTAGCCAGATGTAATTGCAATCACTCAAATAATCCATTGTTGAATAAAGCACTTGAGTAATTCCTTGTAATTCAACATCAATATTACTAAAGATTTTGGCACTAATATGGTGAAGTATTTTTTCCTCACCCTCATCAATATCTCTAACCCCAATGTACGCTACTTTGTGTAAATAATTTTGATTGAATGGTTCAACTAATTCTTTATGTCCCAAACCAAAGTTCACCGCCACCGGATAACCTGTGAGACATTTGCTCTGAGAAGAATCAGGGGTGTTGCAATCCCCATGAGCATCAACATAAATTAGACCTACTTTATTCATATCTAATAACCTACTAATACCCAAACCAGTTCCAACGCTAATTGTATGATCACCTCCAAGAACCAAAGTTTTGGATTTTGGGTTGAGATTATTTTGAATAGCCTTGGCTAGATTCTGTTGCATATCAACTGCCGATTCCAAAAAAGGTGTCATTGTATTTTGTTTGTCAATGAATTTGTCAAATTTAATTGGTTCAAGGAGTTGACAATTATTGAGTAAAAGAGCTGAGGGGTTGAACTTTTCCATGACTGGAGAAGCTGAAGTATTATTGAGAATTCTTTTGTAGGTGTTGGTTGCTGATTGTCCATATTGACTCACAGCAAATGGAACTGGAATAATAAGAGGCTTCATAGATTGATGATTAGCTCAAGATTATAAACTATGTCAACTGCACAAATTAGCCTTGATAACTACCAAAAAACATGATAGCAAGATTAACTGGTTAATCTTTAGTAAAAGTTGAGGACTCTTAAATGTCACGCACAAAAGGTGTTGTTGTTTTAAAAGAATCTGATTCTCGAATAGAAAATCTAAAAGGATTTCTTGAATGGTTGCTTGATGAAGAAGTTGAGGATGCAAATTTTTACTCTTATCTTTTTCGTTATTATCGTAATGACGATCAAATCTTGGTTGATAATACCAAATGTAGAGATGTGGACGAAGTACGTATTAGAAGAAGGAGATTTGTTCACAAGCTAAATCATCAAATTCAAAATAAACTTGGCGAAGAAAATCGAGTCACACAAGTGGGTTCAAAAAATGAAGCACTTATCCACTTCCAATTTTATATTAAAAGGTTGTATGAGGTTTTTTCAGAAAACCACCCAGTAGTTGTTTTACCTTTTTTTAAGTTGGATCAAGAAACTGATGTAGGAGTTGATTTGCATATAAAATATGAGAATATGGGTTTGAAGCAATTAGCAGAGCTTATTGAGAATGGAGATAGTCAGATTAACAGTTATTCAAATGAGTATTTTAGTCTCAATTCAGAGACTGAGGATATTAAAGAAAAGATAGCTATACTTCAATCACTTCTTCATGAGAAGCGTAACAGAATGCAAGAGCTAGAAGAAATAAGGTCAAAGGAGTTGAAGAGGCATATTGAGATCAAAAATGTTATGACTAGAAAACTAAATAGTTAGTTCTCAGATTAAACTTATTAGCACATCAAATTGATGTGCTTTTTGTTGTATTTTTTGGTGGGATGATTATATATAATCTATAAATCTATTTAAAAATAAGTATTTACTTATGTCAAAAAATATTAGTTAGAACCTGTCTAAATTCTTTTCCATTTTTAGGTGTATTGATAATACGAGTCAGATTTATTAATTTGTTTTATAGGCTAATTAATATTAGCAAGTAATTCTAACTTGCTTTTTTTAGTCGATAGACTCTAGCCACTTTTCTAGATCCATAGCTGCGCGGCAACCATCTCCAGCTGCGGTTATAGCTTGCTTGTAGATTGTGTCTTCCACGTCTCCTGCTATGAAATTCCTTCAATTTCACTCATTGTTCGATGCTTAGGTATTAAATAGCCCGCTTCATCCATACTTAATTTGCCTTTAACAAAATTAGTGTTTGGGATATGTCCAATAGCTACAAAAACCCCATCAATGTTCATTTTTTGAGATTCTCCAGTTTGGGTGTTTTCCAATTCAACTCCATTAAGTTTTTCTTTTTCATCGGTATAGAATTTGGTGATTTTTTTGTTGGTTAGGAATTCTATTTTGTTATTTGCTTTGGCTCGATCCAGCATTATTTTGGATGCTCTAAAGTTTTCTGATCTATGAATAAGATAGACTTTGGTGGCAAATTTGGTTAAGAAGATAGATTCTTCCATGGCTGAGTCTCCTCCACCAACAATTATCAATTCTTTATCCCTATAAAAAAACCCATCACAAGTTGCGCAACTGTGATAACCTTTACCAATAAATTTTTCTTCACCTTCTAGACCTAAGTATTTGGCTGTTGCGCCAGAGGCTATAATTACTCCATCATAAATTATTTCTCCAGTATCAGAACTTATTGTATATTTGTGTGAGTTCGTATCAAATGAGATTGATTTAACAGTTTCAAAAATAGTTTTGGCTCCGAATCGTTCGGCTTGTTTTTGCATCTTTTCCATTAGATCGGGTCCTATAATTCCTTCGGGAAAACCAGGAAAATTTTCGATGTCGGTAGTAGTAGTTAGTTGACCACCAGGCTGAATTCCGAGGTAAACTGTAGTGTCAAGTTGAGCTCTAGAAGTATAGATAGCTGCTGTTAATCCAGCTGGTCCAGATCCTATGATTGCGATCTTTTTGGTGTATGACATAATTGTGTATTATACAAAAAACCAACTAAACTGTCAATACCCTATAGGGTAGGGTTACTCTTGAATTATGAATAATTAACTTTTTTTATTGACAAAAATGGGTAAACAGTAAATATTTGGTTTGTATAGTATGGCTGTAGTTGTCTTTGGATTAGGAAATAGTGATTTGCAATATCTTAATACGAAACACAATGCTGGTCGTATTGTTATGGATATTATGGTGAAAAAGCTTGGGATAAGCTACAAAAAAAAACCCAGATATTTTTTCGCAAAACACGAGACACTTTCGGATTTGTATTTTGTTTATTCAAATGGTTTTATGAATGTATCTGGCGATAGTTTGAGTGAATATTTGAAATATTTTGAGTTGGATAATGAATCCACTAAAGTTTTAGTATTTCAAGATGATAGCGATATTGTAGAAGTTAATCAAAAACTTTCCAAAGGTGGTAGGTCTGCTGGACATAAAGGAATTGATAGTATTTATAAAAGTTTACTCAATTCTAATATTTCTCTGGAGAATATTTGGAGATTAAAACTAGGAATACGCCCCAAAGATTTTATTGGTAAAAGTTCGAGGTTTGTTTTGGCAAAAATAAATCAAGTTGAGCTTTCTCATTATTCGTTTTTGGCTGACTACCTTTTGTCTAAAATTGATTTGATAGCTCATGGTGAGTTTGAAATCTTACAAAACGATTTAAATAGTGCTTTAATAAAAAAATAATTATCGGTTGTGATCGGAATATATGACTCTGGAATAGGTGGAGTTACAATTTATCAGCAATTAAAAAAATATATTGATACTGGTAAAATTGTTTATTATGCGGATAACTCCAACTGTCCTTTAGGTGATAAATCTGAAGTGGAGGTTAGAGAGGCTGTTGCAAAAGCTTGTGAGTTTTTGTTTGAGAATGGCTGTTCGTTAATTTTGTTAGCTTGTAATACGGCTACAGTGGCAGCTGTTAGATATATTCAAAATGAGTGGATTCCTCAAAATTATTTGGGTCGCAAGGTTCTAGGAATTATTCGTCCTGTTAGTGAAGGTTTGATTGAAGAAGGTGCTAAAGATAATGACGAGGTTATGATACTTTCGACTCAACTTACTCATAATTCTAATTTTTATCAAGAAGAATTGGCAGAGGCTGGTTTTAAATATGTTCAATCGGTTCCGATGAAGGGTCTTGCTGAAGCAATTGAAAAACAAGACGTGGAAAAAATTGATCAAGTCTTGGAAAAAGATATTGCTGTCCTTAAAAACTTGGAGAAGGTAAAATATTTGGTTCTAGCTTGTACACATTATCCCCTAGTTAAAGATCTAATTTTTGCGAAATTACAAAAATATGGGTTGGATTCAGATGTTCATATCTTTGATCAAGGTAAACATGTTGCTGAAAAACTTATGGATTATCTCAAAAGACATGATGATGTGGTTCTAAGTGATCTTGGAGGGATTTTTTTTGTAACTGGTGATAGTGATAATTTTGAAAAACAACTCAAAGATATTTTTGACTTGGAAGGTTATGTTCTTGAAGTATAGTATAATTTGCCTAGTTTTTCATTTTTGTGAAATTTTATAAAACTATAGGAGTATTTTGACAAGTCATTAAAATGAGTAAAAACTTTTAACATGTCCAGAGAGCCTTCAAGAAAAATTAAAGATAAGGTACTTAATGCCGTCAATCAAATTCCTTATGGTAATGTAGTGACTTATGGAATGGTTGGGGATCACGTTGGTTTGATTGCTAGAACCGTTGGTTGGATTATGGCTTCTTTAAATGATGAAGAAATGAAGAAGGTGCCGTGGCATAGAGTTGTTGGGGCTGGAGGGACGATCCCTGCTATTAAATACGGATTTAGAGGACAAGTTCAAATTGATCGATTGATTAAAGAAGGGTTTAAGCAAAAAATAATAGGGTTATTGTAGAGGATAAATATTATTTATGGTAAAAGCTTTGGGAGCTGATTTGAAGTAAATTTTTTATTTTTCTTTGACAAGTTCATATATTTTTATTAAATTCTGAAGTATCTATGAATGCAAAAAATATTATTGGATTGTTAATAGCGTTATTGCTAATTTTGGGTATTGTTTGGTATGTTGCTGATAACAAAGAAGATAAAGACATGAAAGAAACTACAAAGACTGAACAAGTTGATGTTGAGACAGATGGTGGTAGTGATACTGACTCTGATGAAACGAATGTGACTTTGAAAATCACTGAAGAATAAGCATATCAGTAAATATTTGACAACCCTTTGGGGTTGTTTTCTTGTTTTGTAAAATATAACCTTGATTAAAAAGGAAAAAAGTGTTAAAAATTGCATTAAGAATGCTAATTAACCCTGAAAATATTGATAATCAACAAGATAAGACCTTTGATAAAGGTCTTGAGTACAAGGTTAGCTCAAAAAATAGATGGCGATTAACTAAGCTAAAAAGATTAAGTAACGAGTTTGTTCAAACAGAAGGTGATAAAAAGTTAGAAAATTTGTTTTTGGGGTATTTTGATTTTCGAAACAATATATATGATTTGTATAACCATGATTCTGCTGAGAAAATTGCACCACTTGTATATGATACTAATTTACTAAAAAGCGTAAAATGGGTTAGCCCTGAAGGTCGAAAAAATTGAATTAGATGGTCAGATTTTTTTGAACAGGTCTGCGCTTATGTATACAATATATCAAAGATTTTTTAGTTTG
>JAAUSE010000004.1 GCA_012031925.1 Candidatus Altimarinota bacterium | reverse complement strand
TACAGGGTGTTGTATGTTCATAGTACATATACCCTGTACTTTTGTGACTATTTTATCAAGAGAATTGGTGTGGTTGGTGGATTTCGCTATTTGGGTTTTGAAGGTAGCTTTTTTTGTATAGTTAAATTTACAGAATCTTTGGTTTTTAAATTTTTGATTAGCAGATTAATGTAATAATAAAAATACTTAAGAGATGATCTTAATCTTTTTTGGTGACTAGTTATAATGGTAGTTTTATTGGTACAGTATATTTCTGTGGAAACATACATGAGTTACAACTCAAGGTGTATACAAAATACATAGGAGAGGATTGGTTTAGTGGTTTGATTATTTATTTATTGTACTAGTTTAAAGCTTGGTAAACTTTTTTATAATTATATTTTGAGTAAATTCATGTTTTTGAAAAACACGTGTTTACAATTATTTTTTCCTATTTTATGCTTTGAATAGATAGTATTTACTTATACTATCTTAGTATATACTATATTTATCTATATTATTTTAAATATAATTAGAATATTCTTGACATTTTTTTATTATTTTGCAAGATATTTTTTGATATAAATATTATTTTGACTTATTTATATCTTATTTATAGATAGTATTTACTTATACTGTCACAGCTTATACTATTAATTAAAGATTAAATGATTGATAGATTAGACAATCCAAAAGATTTTCCTGGATATTTGATTTGGCAAGCAGGAAAAGACTGGCACCGCCAGTTAGATTCTCTGTTGTCTTCATTTGACCTTACTTATATTCAATTTTTGGTATTGATAAATTTAGATTATTTACTCAAACAAAAAAAATATGTTTCTCAAAAAGATATTGTGGAGATTATGGATGAAGATAAAAATATTATCTCACAAGTAATTAGAAGGCTTGAGCTAAAAAAATTTGTTAGAAGAAAAACTGATAAAAATGACACAAGATCCAAACTTGTCTTTTTAACCGAACTTGGCGACAATAAGATCCAAATGACTAATAATTTGATGGATTTAAAAGATAGGGTTTATCTAGAAGTAAAATTAAGAGATATTGATAGTTTTATGGATAATTTGAAGTTGTTTATAAGCTAATTCTAAGATAAAAGAATAGAGAATATTAAGAAATTAGTGAAATATTAATGGGTTAGGTGTTAAGTTTTAATTTATTAAAGAGATGGGTTTGGTATTAATTTTGCCTTCGAAAACTATGCTACTAAGTGGTAATCTATCTGAGTGGGTAGTTTCTCTATTTTGAAATTCTTCTGGTAAATCTTTGATATTTCCTGGTTTACCTATAGCTACCATACATTCAATATTCCAAATATCTTCTAAATTTAACATTTTTTTGGTAGCTTCAATATCAAAACCACCCATTGGATGAACTACTAGACCTTTACTTACACCTTCAATAGCTAGGTTTTCAAAAGCGGCTCCTGCTTCAAACGAGTGTGTTCGTTGAGGTCTATTCTTGTAATAAGAAATCTTTCTAGAAAGGATAATAATAAGTGCAGAAGCTTTTTGGCACCAAGTTTGATTTCCAGTATCTAATAGATTGAAGAAAGGATCCCAAAACTCACTACCACGATTAGCATAAACAAATCTTGTTAGTTGATTATTACTACTTGATGGAGCCCACCTCGCAGCTTCAAAAAGTGGCATCAGCTCTTCTTGAGTCAAAACTTCGCCTGACATTGCTCTGTTGGAGACACGGTTGAGAATTATTGGCTGAATTGAGTAATCTGACTTTCTGGATGGGTTCATATATTTATTGTAATTGGATTTTTTATTCTTGACAAAGATATGATATTATTTTTTATTGGTAATTAGAAGTTTTCTAGTTTTACTAAGTAAGAAAACGAAAGTGATTACCTCAGGAGGAAATAAACCTTAGAATAAGTCGCAGACCAAAGGTTTGTGGTTGTTTACTATTAGGTTGGTTTGTACCAGATCAATGCAAGCTATCTAGGTAAGCACGTCAATAGGATTGGCCTCCTATTGAGATGAATTCTCTGGCATGTACAGAGAGGGTAAGAGTCTAAACCAAACGGAATATTGTTTGGGGTTGTGGGACAGCGATATGGAATCTGGACATCTGGTGAAAGGATACTAGCTGTTAATCCCGAGTAGCATTGAAGAAATTTGATGTGAATCAGTGAGTGTTGTTCTTAGATCTCCGCCAAAAGATCGTTGATGGACTAAGTCTCATAAGACTAAAACTTGTAAAACTAAAACTTTCCAGCATATTTTCGAGTATGCTGGTATTTTTTGTAAAAATTACCTGCAAAAAGCAAGTTTAAAGCTCAAACAGATCAAGACACTGGTTACAAAAAAGTATTTAGTCAAAACATTCTTAACATACAGTTGGAACTGTGGCTATTCCTGGGGCAGATGAGATAGCCTTGGTGAATACCTTTTCTGTATTCCTCATAAGACCTCTTTCCTAAGGATTGAATTGTAGTCAATAAAATTGACAAAATACTTTTGAATATCTATATACTGTTTGTTAACTTGGAGGAAAATTATGATTCACCTCAATGATAGAGAGATTTCCAGACCTTTGGTTTTTGAAAAAGGAGATTTTGTGATTGTTTCAATTGATAATATTAATATACCAGTTGTAGCAAAGGTGCTTGAAGTTAATAGTCAAAATGTGACCAAGATCAAAGCTACTGAGTGGGGTGATTTTTCAAATATTGCTTTTGAAAGGTTTGTTGTTCATGGATATGATAATGTGTTGCTTAAAAAAATGAATAGTCTTGAAAAATATTTGAATCAGCGAATAAGTGATGATGTAAAATTATTTTCTGGATTGAGTGAAGTTGTTGGGCAAGGAGAAGGAGAATTAAAAATAGTTGCATGATGTATGCAAAAAGTGTGAGGGTATAACAACCTTCACTTTTTTTGTAAATTAGTTTATTGTAGGAATCGAAGAGAATATGTTTCAAACTCTATTGAATATTTTGAATCAATATATTTGAATGGTGGAAAAACTTTAAGGTTGATGGAGTCCGGAAAAATCGAGTCTGTTTGGGAATAGTGTTGAAATATTGCTTTTCAAGATCTTAAAACTGACTCATTATTTCTTAACGAAAAATTCTAAATTTTACTAAAATCTTTGTAAATCTACACACTAGATGTCGTAAAGGAAATTTTCAACGATAGAATTATATAGAAGTTTCTTAACTTCAAATCATAGATTTAACTAATATTTCAGTAATTCGACAATTTGTTGTCCAATTTCTGGCGGAGGTAGAGAGATTCGAACTCTCGTGGGATTACTCCCGCACGCTTTCCAAGCGTGTACAATAGGCCTCTATGTGATACCTCCTGAATCCTTTTTATGGTCACACAAGGACTATGTTTAGTCAAATCAAGAAAAATCTTTTATTTTGGATTTATTAACTGAAAATTATTTATTTAATAGTAATTGTGACTATTTTGTTTCTGCCCAGTTATTTCCAATTGTGGCCTCAACTTTGAGTGGTACATCTAATGGTTGGTCAAGGGACATCTCTTCATTAATTATTTTCACAGCTTTATCGGCAAATTTTTCATCCACTTCAAATATTAATTCGTCATGGATTTGCATTATGATTTTGATTGGAAGAGATTCTTTATTTATTCTTTCATCTAGTCTAAGCATTGCTAGTTTGATTATATCGCCTGTTCCTGTTCCTTGAAGTGTAGCGTTGAAAGCTGCTCTTTGAGAGGCTGCTTTGAGGATAAAATTTTTGGAATTAATATCAGGGAAATAAATCCTTCTACCATAAATTGTTTCTACATATCCATCTTTTTTAGCTTTTTCAAGAGTTTTATCAATTAGGGGTTTGATTTTAGGGAATTGTGCAAAATACTTGGTAATATACTCCTTGGCTTCTTTCATACTAATTCCAAGCTGCCTTGCTGTGGCAAATGGGCCTTGCATATATATTAAGGCAAAGTTGAGTGTTTTACCTAAACTACGTTGATGGTTTGTTACTTTTTCTAGTGGAATTTCATAGATTTCGCTTGCCGTTATAGCATGAATATCTTGATCTTTTTTAAAAGCTTGAATAAGAGTTGGATCTTTAGAGATATGAGCTAGAACTCTTAGTTCGATTTGTGAATAGTCTGCACTAATTATTTTTTTCCCTTCATCTGATGCTATACAAGAACGTATCAGAGGACCATATTTGGGGTGTCTGATTGGGATATTTTGCAGATTAGGCTCCGTGGAAGAAAACCTTCCTGTGTTTGCTCCAATTTGATTATAAACTCCGTGTATGCGACCATCATCTTGGATATATTTGAGAAATGCATCAGTAAAGGTTGAGGCTAGTTTGGTTACAATCCTATAGTCGAGAATTTTTTGGATTAAACCAGTTTCATCTGTTGTAGTTAGATTTTCAAGAATTTCTTTTTTGGTTGAATAGATTCCTTTTTTGTTTTTTTACCAAGATCAAAACCTTTTTCATTTAATGCTTGGGAGATTTGTTGGGTTGAGTTAATATTGATTTCTTTGTCTTCAAATTCTTGGAGAATAGCTTTTTGAAGTTTGGTTGTCTCTAAATGAAGTTCTTTGGAAATTGTTTTGAGTTTGGTCTTGTCAATATAAATACCATTTATTTCCATGCGTGCAACAACAGGACTTAAAGGTGATTCTAAGTTTTTCCAAATTTTTAAGGTTCCTTTAGAAAGATTTTTTTCGTATTGGTTGGTAATTGAGAGAATAGCTACACTTGAGCTAGTGTTGGTTGAGATTTTGTTATTAAGCATCAGTGAGTTAAGGTCAACTTTGGATAAAACATTTTCTAATTTGGAAGCCAATAAAATATCATAACACTTTTTGGGTAACTCCAAATCAAGCTCAATAAATTTTTTGACAGCATTTTTATAGTCGAGAGTATAAAAAATTTTGTTAGAGGATAATATTGTTTTGAATTCGTTAGAGTTCATCTTTAGGTTGGACTTAGCATATCCTTTTGGTGTTTTCCAGGCTATTTCAACTTCTCCATCAATGTTTGGAGATATGTAATATGCTAACTCATCAGGTAAATCTTTGAGGAGTTTATTATTAAATTCGATTTCTTCTTCTTGAATTATACTGGTTTTAAGAACCTCTTGTGGTAATTCGTCTACTATTTGAGAATTATTCTCTTTTTGGAGTTTGTTAAAAATCTCACGAATGGTTGTAAAATTATACTCATTAAAAAACTCTTCGAGTGCTTTTAGATTAGGATTATAAAGTGGTTGATTGAGGTCATAATTAAGATCTACGTCGGTTTTGATTGTTGCTAGCCACTTTGAGTCTTGAGCTGATTGAAAACCTTCTTGAAGCTTTTTTTGGACTGAAATAGATTTTATTTTGTTAATGTTTTTATAAACCCCATCTAATGAACTATATTCTTCTAGTAGGTTAATTGCACCTTTGGTTCCAATTCCTTTAACTCCTGGAATATTGTCAGAACTATCTCCTGCAAGTGCTTTGTAATCAACAACTTGCTCGGGTAAAACTCCAAGTTTAGCTTTGATCCCTGTAGAATCCAAAACTTCAGTTCCTTTTCTGGCTGATGGATAAAGAGACTTAATATTTCCTCCCACCAATTGAAAAAGATCTTTGTCACCACTGAGGATTTTAATATCGTAGTTTTTAGGTTTTAATTGAGTTGCAATAGTGCCAATTATATCATCTGCTTCAATTAGTTTTATTGTGAGTTGGGGTATACCTAATGAATCCATTCCTCTTTGAATCTGCGGAAATTGCTCTAGGAGATCTTCAGGTATTTCGGTAGGTCTGGTTGCTTTGTAAAAAGCAAATTTTTTATCTCGAAAAGTTCCACCTTTTGGATCCCAGGCAATTATAATATTATCTGGTTTTTCCTTAAAGATTGTTTCAATAATGAGTTTAACAAATCCATAAACTGCACCAGACGGCCGACCATCTTTGGCTGTCAACCCAGCTCTTGATAAAGCAAAGTACATTCGAAAAGCAAGATTGGTTCCATCAACAAGGATGATTTTTTGTTAGACATCTATTGGGTAGACTTTTTGAAAAGTCAAAAAATGTCAAAGATATAGTCGAACTACATTAAACCATTACACTGCTGTACCTATCAAATAGGCAACAGAGTTACCTATGTTGACAGGTTTCGCGGACGTGTAATGTAAAGGTTTAATGTGTATCCTGTATAATGTGAACATGTCTAATAACTTATCTGGATCTTTTTCATGTGAATCATTTTTGAAAAAACTAATCAATCAGAATTGTTCCAACCATTCCAAGCTCATTATTATTGTCAAAAGTGCTAGCAAACTCATAGCTTTGTGGTGCATCTTCGGGGATTTGGATTTCAATTACCATTGATTCACCTTCTTTTAGGACTCCTGAGTTTATCTCAAGTTGTGGCACAGCAAAATTATGAGCTCCTTGTTCGTTTGTAATTTTCACAAATACTGATTCTCCTCTTTTTGTATTGATTGTAGTTTGGGAGAATTCAAAATTTTTCATTACTATCTCCAAATCGTACTTTTCTTCAGATTTTTGAGAGTTCTTGTCTGAACTTTTTGGGTTAACTTGGTTAGAAATTAAAGGAGCTGTAATAGCAAAAAGAATTATAGCAGCAAGTACCCATAACCAAAATTTGTTGGTTTTTTTAGCTGGTGTTTTAGTAGTTTTTATTTTTAATTTGGGCTTTTTTTTTGGGTTTTTGTTAATTACACTGTTGGGTGTTTTAATAGTTTTAGTGGTTGGTTTTTTGGTAGAAGATTTTTTTGGCATGTTTTGGAGTTTAGTTTTTTATGATTTTGTTGTCAATAAAGTTGTATTGAATGGTCTCCATGGGTTGCTTGTCCAAAAGTGCTAAATAGTTTATATTATTTTTGATTAATCATATTAAAATGAGTCAGACTGAAAAAGATTACAAAAAAGTTGTTAAAAGGGGTGGTCTGATTTATGTTCATGATTTTTTACCTGGTATTTTTCGTAAAAAATGTGGTAAAGGGTTTGCTTATTATTGGCCTAATGGAAAATTGGTTAAGGACACTCCTACTAAAAAAAGAATTAAAAATTTGAGAATCCCACCAGCTTATGATAATGTGTGGGTTTGTACTTTTGAAAATGGCCATATTCAGGCTATAGGATATGATAAAAAACAACGTAAACAATACCAATATCACCCAAAATGGAGGGAGTATAGGCAGGAAATAAATTACCAAAGAATGATTGATTTTGGCCAGACTTTGGGTTTGATTAGAAGAATAGTTGATAAAGATATAAAAAGTGAAGGTCTTTCAAAGAAAAAAGTATTGGCCGCAATTGTTAGAGTTTTGGATATGACTTTGATAAGGGTTGGTAATGAAAAATATGCTAAGGAGAATGGTTCTTATGGATTAACTACTATTCAGAAAAATCATGTGCATGTTGAGAATAAAAAAAGTGGGGTTTTTAATTTTGAATTTTTTGGAAAGAGTCATAAGTACAATAATATTAAGATTCGGAATAAAAAACTTTATCAGATAATTCAAAACTGTATGGAGCTTGGGGGATATGAATTATTTCAGTTTTTAGATCATCATGAAAAGATTCATGATATTACCTCAGATGATGTTAATAATTATCTTGAAGAAATAAGTGGGGGACAATTTTCAGCAAAAGATTTTCGAACTTGGTGGGGGACTGTATTTACTCTAATTGCCTTAGAAAAATTTGGACCTGGGAGTTCAAAAAAAGAAGTAAAACAATCTGTTTTAAAAGCAATAAGATTTACTTCAAAAAAACTTCATAATACTCCATCAGTTTGTCGTAAGTTCTACATATATCCAGGGATATTGGAAAGTTTTGAAGAGGGAAAGTTGTCAGAAATTATTCAAGAATTCAAAAACGAAAAACCAAATGAGGAACTTAGCCATGAGGAGTGGTGGACTTTACAATTCTTAAAGAAAAAATTATAGTGAACTCATCTGTATCTAACAGATTAAAAATATGTCAAAAGTGATTTTAATAACTGGAGCTTCTTCTGGAATAGGCAAAGTAACTGCTAGCAGGTTGATTGATGATGGTTATGTAGTTTATTGCGGCGCAAGAAGAGTTGAGGAAATGAATGATTTGAAGAAAAAAGGTGGTAAAGTTGTTACTTTGGATGTTACGGATCAAAAAAGTATTGAGAGGGTTATTGCGCAAATCAACAAAGAAAACCAAAAGATCGATGTTCTTGTAAACAATGCGGGATTTGGACTTTATGGAGCGGTTGAGGATATTGATTTGAATGACGCTAGATATCAATTTGAGGTAAATCTTTTTGGTGTAGCTGCTCTTACAAAAGCAGTTTTGCCAATAATGCGCAAACAAAGATCTGGAACTATAATCAATATAAGTTCTATGGGAGGCAAGATGTTTACACCACTTGGAGCTTGGTATCACTCAACAAAGTATGCAATGGAAGGGTGGTCGGATTGTCTTAGATTGGAATTGAAACAATTTGGAATAAATGTAGTGATTGTTGAGCCTGGAATTATTAAAACTGCTTTTGGAAAAGTAGCTGGGCAACCTATATTAGATAATTCTGGAAAAGGTCCTTACAAAAATATGGCTAAGGCAATGGCAAACTCAGTAAACAAAAGTTATAGATCTGATGGAAAAGGAAGTAACCCAGAGGAGGTTTATAAAACTATTTTGAAAATTATCAAATCTGATAGACCTAGAACTAGATATGTTGTTGGTTATTTGGCAAGACCATTGATTTTGGCACGGAAGTATTTGAGTGATAGGATGTTTGATAGAATTGTTTTGAGTCAGGTAAAGTAAACCTATTAAATTGATTGAAAAGATTTTATTTTGCTAATTATTAACTCTATACTGTTTATAAGATCTTCTTTTTCTTTGGATGAATTTTTTTCAAGAGCGTGTTGTAGGTTTTTTTTCAACTGGGTATATTTTTTCAGATAATAAGGGGCTTTATCTTCATTAATAAAATCTAGATAATTAATAACCCCAACATCATTAGCTAATTCTTGATAGAATAGATAGTTAAACTCTTCACCATTCATTACTGCATTTAGATGCGCTTGGCCTAAATATTCTGATTTTGGTGGTATGTTTTTGTCTGTATCAGCTCTAATTATGACTGGTTTTATTAAGTCTTCAAAGTGTTTGATTTTGAACCTGATATCACTTAGAAAAGATCGATCAATAATATTTATTTCAATTTTTGGTTTTGTTTCAATTTTTGGAGTGTAAACTTCTTGCATGTTTTTATAATTATTATACATAATTATACTCAAATTAGCACTTAATGTAAAGTATACCCTAACTAAATCTGGAGAAATTAATTTTATATCTTTTTGTCAAGAATGTCTTTGATAAAGTCTTTAATCCCATCACTATTCGATTCATACTTACTAGTATCTGGAAAATCAAAATTTAGGATTTTATTATACACAATTTTGATTAATTCACTAGTTTTATCAGTATCTTCTTTGGTAATTGGAGTGGATAGTTCTATTATTTTGTTATTAAGTTTGTCATTGGGTTCGACAAATAGAAGTGAGCCTTCAATCACTTTGTATCCATTAAAATCTCTGGAATTTTCAATTAAAAGCTTGTAAAAATTTAATTGCAATTTGTAGTTTATGAGTTTTTTCTTCATGTATTGATTACCTTTATCCCACTTTTCTTGAGAGTTTCCGGTTTTGAGGTCAATTACTTTGATGAGTTTTTGTTCTTTATCAATAATCATTTGGTCAATAGTTCCAGTTATTGGTACATTATTTATAACAACGTTTTGCTTGCGAAAATTAACTTCTACTTTCATATTGTTTGGATAAAATTGGAAAATTTTTTCATGAAACAAAGGTAAGGCCTCAGATCCTTTGTGAAGCATTTTTTTGTAATCTGCCTTTGAGAGTCTTTGAGAGATAAGAACTTCATTAAATATTTGAATCAAATAATCTGAAGATGGGAGAATATTGGTTTGGATAAAATTGATATAACTTCTTGCAATTGCTTCATGGATAGCTGTACCATATGAGGCGTAAGGGTTTTTGGATTGTGGAAATCTTAAAATATTACGCTCCAAAAGAACTGAGGCCCTCCTTTGGTTACATCAAGATAATTAAATAGGTTGGTAGCTGATAATTTGTAAGTTTCAAAAAACGGCCTTAACCATTCTTTTTGATTGATTGTTAGTGTTCTGCTAATAAGATCGCCTTGGAGCCATATTAGTAACTCACTAATTAAATCTTCTTTGTTTTCTACAATTATAAACTCTTTGTTAATAGTCTTTTTATCTACCAAAAACTCTAATTCTTTGGACTTTTTGTCTTTGTCATCCAATACAAACGAGAAGAGTTTGAGATCATTTTTAGCACGAGTTATAGCAACAAAAAAGGCTCTAATAAAGTCATCTTTATTGTCAGATTCTGGTGTGAATGGTGTGTTTTTGGGTAAAGTAATTGAATTTTTACTTTTTTTGAATTCCAGTAACTATTATTACAATCTAAAATATACACTTTTTCAAATTCCAAACCTTTAGATTTGAATACTGTCATCAGTTGAACAGCTTTTTCTTCTTGATTATATGGGGAATTATCATTGATTGGAATTTCATTTTCTTGAAGAAGATTTATATAATCTATTACATCATGAACAAATATTACTTGTTTGGGTTTGTATTTACGAAGAGAGTCAATAAAAGTTTTTAGAGCTGATAAAAATATTAAATAATCTGGTTTGTTTTGTACTATTTTTTTGAGTGAAAAAAGTGGTTGATATATATTCTCAGCTTTATTTTCTTCAATATCTTGATGTTCATCTGTTGGGGTGTTTTCACTCTCTAGACCTAGAATTTTGTCCAAGATAATCTCAACTGGTGTGTGTTGAGATTCATTTGCAAGATTTAGTAAAAATTGATGAATTTGTCCTATGTATTGGCTATCTTTGTGGTTTTCTTGACTATAGATATTGAGTACATCTAACCAAGAAAGTTTATCCAGATAGGCTCTTTGAGAGAGTTTGTAAAGACAAAGGGGTTTAATTTTGAACATCTCAAAAGATAATATTTGATTAAGATACTCATCTTGAGTTGGCAAGTCTTTGGAAAGAATAGAATTAATAAACTTTAGAATGATGATGATTTCTTGAATATATTTTTGAGTTAGTATGTTATTAGATCTTTCATACCTGATTGGGATTTTGTAATAATTAAGAATATTAATAAAATCATTAAATTGTTTATGTTTTTTTACAAGAACAACAATATCAGTAGGATCAACGCCATTATGAATATCATTTTGGATTGTTTTAGCTAAATGATTTAATTGTTGAAGTCTGGTGTTGGATTCATAAATTATTGGTACAGGAGATGATTTTTGGTTGATCTCAGATTTGAGATCTTTATTAATAAATGTTTTGTCTGTGAGTCTAATTTGACAGTCTTCAATTATATTCTTAGCAAGATCAAGGATTTTTTGATGGGATCTGTAATTCCGATGTAGGGTAATAAACTTGGTGTTGATGTATTTTTCTTGAAAATTCAGAATATTTTCGATATTAGCACCTTGAAATTTGTAAATTGCTTGATCATCATCTCCTACAACCATTATATTAGGGTAGTTGTTAGTTACTTCAAGATCTATTAGATTATCAAGGAGCTGGCTTTGGGATAAGTTGGTGTCTTGAAACTCATCAACTAATATATATAGATATTTTTCTTTGTAATTATAACTAAGTTCAGGATTTTCTTGAAGACTTTTATTTACCTCAATGAGCATATCATCAAAATCAAATAAGCCTTCTTTATATAGAGCTTTTTTATAATCGTCGTAAATTTTGGCTAATTCATAATTATTTTTTAGATTCTTCAAATCAATAAGGACATACTCTCCTTGAGAATTTTTTTTGAGATAGTTATTTCGAAACTCATAAAAAGGCTTAGCATCTAATTTTTGTTGGGTTTTTAATTGGGAACTTATTTTTTCAAGACTATTTAGGATGTTTGTTGATATTTTTTTTATTCCTCTTGATTGAAATTTGGACTCTGGAAATAATTGATCCATTTGGTTTATTGTCTTCACTAGTTTAGGGAATTTATCAAAGGTATTTTGTTTTTCAGAATTTGACCGCCAGTTAATGTTAAAAAATTCATTTAGAATGGGGTTGAGACGAGTTAAAATCTCTTCATTCTCTTGGAGTATTATTTGAAATTCTGTTGCTAAAAAGCCTTCTTTTTTTATATTAGAAATTGCTTGTTTGATATTTCGAATGTGATTGTGTTTGAAATCTTTATTGGGTATTGAAAGAGGTGATGAAGGTAGAAGATTATCAATAATTTTTGAAAGAATTTTTATCTGTTGAAGATCATCAGCTGGTTGGAATTTAGCACCATCAAAGAAAAATTCAGGATTGTGATTGATGATTTCTGTGGCAAAGCTATGAAATGTGTGAATTGCAATATTGTAAGCTTCTTTACCAATTAGTGATTTGAGTCTTTCAAGCATATTTTGAGCCGCTGAATCTGTGAATGTAAGACAAAGTATGGACTCAGGGGGAGTATCAGTTTGTTTAAGAATATTAGCTACTCTTAGTGATAAAAGTTCGGTTTTGCCCATTCCTGGTCCAGCCACTACCATTACTGGTCCATCAATAGTATCTACAGCTTTTTTTTGTTCGGGGTTGAGATTATTATATCTTTTGATAAATTCTTTCTGATTGCTCATGTTTTTATCCAAACATAATAAAAATATTTTGTCCAAAAAATACAGACTGTGGTTAGTCTGTAGTGTTTTTAACTGATTATTTCATACTAAGTTTTTGTTAATAGATTCTTTTCTTAACAAATTAACTCAAAACCTCACCATTTAGTGTTTATTAGGAAAGGGTTTAATGCTTAAAATATCAAGGATTTGCTCATCAGAATGTTTTACTGAAAAACATAATACAGAGGACGAGCCGTCTTCAAAAAAATCTGAACAAATAATCCCATCTATCTCTTGTGGTAGTTTTGTACCACTTTGTAAGTAAATGTATTTAAAACCAGGAAGTGAATTAACTTGATTGTTATTTTCTTTTGATTGGTTAGTGATGTTAGGTCTCATTTTTTTTACCTCAAAAAATTAACTAATTTAGTTAATTTTAAAATAAAAAAAAATTGAAATACTGTCAATAATATTCATTTTGGAGATATTTTTTGAAATTATTGAGTTCAAAGTTTAACTTAAATAAAAAAAATACCTATAATATTTATTATAGGTATTAGTAAAACTTAATTACTAACTCTTTGTAAGTAAATCAATAATAAATTAGTGATTTACTTTGGTGGGAGTTGGGGTTGAAGGTATATAAGGTGGTTCTGGAGGCTGAACAGGCATAAATTCTTTTTGTTCAGACATGTTAACTTTGCAAAAAGCATTGTAAGTGTCTAATGCTGAGACTTTCTGAACATTGACATCTGCAGTACGCATAAGACGAAGCTCATCGGCTAGAGTTGTGCCTTTGATTTCTGCCATTGAGGATGCAAATAAATGCTTGTTGAAGCTTTGGAAAGAACCAGGGCCTAGATGACATGCTGCTCGCATTGCATCATACATAGAGTAGCGTTGTTGAGAACGCTGCACTAGCTTAACACAATCTTTGGGAAGCTTATCACTAGAACTACCATAACCGAGACCTACAAAAACTGAGCCAACATTAAAATTGGTGTTCTTTGTGGGACAAGCCACTATAAATTGTTCACCATTAGGAAGTTGCATTTGGACTTGATAAATCCCAACTGGTCCTGATTGAGAAGATGGTTGAAAGTAGGTTAATTGCTTGGTGTGTGATTCTGAGTTGTCATTGAAGTCAACTTGAGATCCACTTCCAGAAACGGCACCTGATTCTGACTGAGATCCTGCTTTGGATGCTGAGTTGGATGTGTTATTAATATCATCCGAATTTTTTCGAATATTGTTGTTGATGTTCTTTTGATTATTGTTAATAACACTATTGTTATCAACATCAACATGACCACCTTTATTATTAATAACTGTGCCAGTACTGTTTGAATTATCAGCACCATTAGCACCTAATTGACCAGTATCTGCAGATGCAGATACAATTCCAATTCCTAGTGAAAAAATAGAAGTCAAAAGCAAACTTGTAACAGATCTTGAGTTCATCGAAATACTCCTACAAAAGTAAAGTTATAAGAATTGGAGCGGATTAGACCGCTCCAATATTTGACTCAAGTGTTTTAAACTATTAGTATAATTAAAACACTGAGTTATCAGAAAGAATACTTACAAGTGCCAACTATTCATAAAGTAATATATGAGTTAGTTGTAACTTGATTTTTAGTCCTTAACAACAGCAACATTAGAATTGCTTTGGTGGTTGGAAATGACAGAAGTATTTACTGTGACTGTTTTGACAGGAGCAACGATCGTCCCAGAATTAACAGAAACAGGAACTTGAACTTGCTTGTTGCTAGAACTTGCAAGACCTAGGCCAACACCAACACCTGCACTTTTACCAAACTTAGCACTACTAAAACCTAACCCAAGTCCTTTTGCTTCTGCATTTGAATTTTGATATCCTAATGCGGTGGCAGAAGAATTTTGGTTCAGAGTTGGAGCAGAATAAACATTAATTTTATTCAAAGTTAAGTTGCTATTAGTTGCACTATTACTTGCGCCTTGAATAACAGTTTGTCCTCCAGCAAGAGCTGGTGAGGCAAGAAACGCTAAAATTGCAGCAGATCCAATTAATAATCCTTTCATTCTTTTTAGTCCTCAAGTTATTTAGTTGTAGACTGAGTTAATCAGTTACATTGTTTGCTTTTGTGAATAATTTTTGTTTTTGTCAAGTGGTATTGTTGTTAATTAGTACAAATTTGAGTGAAATTTTTTAGTTTTTTTTTGATTAAATAAAGATATAGTGAAATTTTTTAGTTTTTTTATTAAAGATCATTATATTTTGTTTTTTTTAAATATTTGAAGATTTGCTTTTGAGTGATATGAGAATTTAGCCTTGTATGATAAGAATCCTTCTTAAACAATATTGTAGTGTTTTTTTATCTTATTATAGATTGATTCTCCAACCAACTCAATAATTAATTGTGGGTTTTTATATAATGCATCAAGTATTTTTTCTTTGGAACCAAAAGTGCTAAGAAGTTTGGTTTTGGTAATAGGACCAACACCTTGAATATTATCAATTTCAGATTGAGAAGCAGTCTTCAGTCTAGCTTTGCGGTTATTTGTGATTGCAAAACGATGAGCCTCATCTCTAATACGTTGAACTAAAAATAGAGATTCACCTTCAAGAATATAGGGTTGTGATGCGTTGGGTAGAAAAATTTCCTCATCTTTTTTGGCTATAGCTACTATTTGAATGTCAAAAGCTAATTTAGCTTGCTTAAATTTATTGCAGTACTTATTAATGACTACTAAGTCGCTTGAGAGCTGTCCTTTACCACCATCCACAATAATCAGATCAGGAAGCTCCCAGGGATTATTTTCTTCTGCTGGGTGTGCTAACAACCATTGAAAACACCTTTCAAACCTTCTATAAAGAACTTCTTGATGATTAGCAAAATCATTGTTTCTCTCTGTTGTTTTGAATAATTTATAGTTTTTTTTACTTGCTCTACCGTCAATAAACACAACCATTGAACCGTAAACAAATTTTCCAGAAAGATGAGAAATATCATAGCATTCAATTCTTCTTGGAATTTTGGCTAAGTTGAGTTTTTTTTGAATATCTATAACTGCTTTAAACAAGTT
Source organism: Candidatus Altimarinota bacterium (assembly GCA_012031925.1). Lineage (GTDB taxonomy): Bacteria > Patescibacteriota > JACMRA01 > JACMRA01 > JACMRA01 > JAAUSE01. The sequence continues at coordinate 29,671 of JAAUSE010000004.1, read as the reverse complement.
ATTCTCTTCAAAAATTGTTAATCTTTGGCCAAGATGGTTTCTTTCTAGATAAATAATTGCATTTTGTTTGGAGAGTTCAAGTAATTCTTTTATTTTGGTGCGGTTATTTGGTTGATGGTTACGTTGACTAATTTTTATACCTAATAAGTCTTTGAGGGGTTTAATATTATTTGATGATAGTTCAAATTTGTTGTATTTATCTGATTCTTTATTAAATATTTGTACGAGAACCTCAACAAAATCAACTTTTTTGTGAAAATAACCTGATAAAAACCTCTGAAGATATTTGTACTCAATACCATTCTCTTCGGAGCCACTAAGTAAAAAGTTATTAACGTTAATAATCCTACCACTTCTAATATTTTGAACAAAAACAGAACCAATACTATTTTCTATATCTTTTTCTATTATTAAAGTTACCAAATCTAAGTCTTGTGGAATAGGTAAAACAATTTTTTGATCAGCTATTGTTTCATTTAGTGTTTTTAGCTTATCCCTATAGAGACTAGCTAGTTCAAAATTATTATTTTTTATTGCTTGATTAATCTTAAAAAGAATATATTCTTGGACTTCTTCAGTACGACCTTGAAGAACATTTTTAATTTGATTAAGTTTTTGTTGATATTGATTTTTATCTTCTAAACCTCCACAGATTCCTTCACATTGTTTGATACTGTAGTAATTGCAAGGCCTTTTGGTGGGGATTTTTGTTTGACAAAACGGAAATATATTTCGAATTGTTTGAAGAGTGTTATAAATTCCAGATTTTTTTGTGTAAGGTCCAAAATATTCACTATTAGGATCAAATTTGTTTCGTGTTAAAAAGATTCCTGGGATTGGATCGTTGGTAAATCTGACGTAAACATAACTTCTGTCATCTTTGAGTTGGATATTATATCTTGGTTGCAAACTATTTATCAAATTCGCTTCTAAGATTAAAGATTCTTTTTCAGAATCAACTATAGTATATTCAATTCGATCAATCTGAGAAATCATCAAAGTTAATCGTTGATTTTTTGGACGCCCTTCTTGAAAATAGGAACTAACTCGATTTTTTAGATCTTTTGCTTTGCCAATATAGAGTATTTCGTTACCTTTGGAGTAATATCTATATATCCCAGGTTTGTGTGGAATATTTTTAATAGTAGGTTTAAAATCTTTTGTATTGTTCATTATATTATTTGAGTATAAATCAAAAAAATTTGGATTGTCTAGTGCTAGAAGAACCTGTCCAATTAATACACATAGACATTTATCACCTTTACTTATACATCTAGCATACTTGACTATTGATTTTAATTTTTAACCATAGCTATGGCTATATGTTCAAAAATTAAAATGGTACACCAAAAAATAGATTGTTTTATTTCTTATTTTGCAATATTCAAGCACACTATATATATAATTAAAAATAATATTATTAATTGGATAGGTTCAAATTAGAATTGACATTTTTGGATACAGTATGTAACAATTATGGATTGATATAGATCTGTTAGTAATTTTGTATTTATGCCTATTAAAAAGATTATTGAAGAAGATTTTATAAAGAATAAGAATTTAAAGAATAGATCTACTTTTCATGCTAATCAGTTAAGAAGAGATAAAGGTGGGTTTGAAAATTTTTTACGGTTTTTGGTATTTTAATTATAGTTGCTTTTGTCATAGTAACTGGTATTTTTGCATATATTTTGATTGAAAAAGATAGTAAATTTAGCCGATGGGTAGTAGAGAACACTAGTTTAAATAATTTTTTAAGGTTATCAGAAAATCTTGATGACCAGGTAGATGATGAATTAAATAATAGAATTGCTAACGAATTATTAGGACTTAATCCTGAAGGAAATTCTACCAGTTTTGATTTTAGCGATGCGGGCCAACCTTTGACTGTTGTGGAAGTTGTTGAAGAAATTCTTCCTTCTGTTATTTCAATAAGTGTTTCAACACCAAATTCTGGCTTTCAGACTTCTTCTAGTGGAACAGGTTTTTTTGTGAGCAAAGAAGGCCTTATCATCACTAACAAACATGTAATTGCTCCTAAATGTTCAGAAATTAAAAACTCTCAAGTCAAGATTACTGCTCTTGATAATAAACAAATTGCTTATGATTTAGAGCTTTTAACTGTTGATCCTATTGAAGATTTAGCTATATTAAAAGTTATAGGTGGTGAGGAGAATTTTGAGCCAGTGCAATTATTTGATAGCTCCAAACTAAAACTTGGAACTGGAGTAATTGCTGTTGGAAATGTTCTTGGTGAGTTACAAAACACTGTTACTAAGGGAATTGTTTCTGGGCTAGATAGAACTTTGAATACTAGGGTTCAGGATGAGTGTACTGGTTTAAGTTTTGCTCCAGAAAGTCTTATTCAGACAGATGCTGCTATTAATCGAGGTAATTCAGGTGGTCCATTGTTTGAAAGTAGTGGATTGTTAGTTGGAATGAACACATATGGGGCACCTGATGCTCAAAATATTGGTTTGGCTATTCCAGCATCTAGAATAAAAAGTGCTTTGGATAGCTACAAACTTAATAATAAGATTATTAGACCAAGAATTGGGATTTTTCCAGATCTATAACTTCTTTGGATCGCAAACAATATAATTGGCTTCCTGTTGATTATGGTGAACTTATAATTGCACCAGATGGGTCAGGCGCTATTGAAAAAGGTTCTGCAGCTGATGAAGCTGGTTTGAAAGAAGGAGATATTATTCTTAAACTGGATGATCAAATAATCAAAACATCTAACTCTAACCCAACTCCATTAAAAAGGTTTGTTTTGGGATATCAAAAAGACGACACTGTTAAGCTTGAGGTTCTTAAGACAACAGGTCTGAAAGATGGTGTTTTTGAGTATGGAAATGATTCAACTGAGGTTAAATTGAAACTAGGAGGAGTAAGTGTTGACCTTGATTCTAACAAAGTTATTCTTTAATTTTGTGGATAAAAAGTTTTGCACAGGTTATGCACAGGTTATGCACAGTTTTAAGCTGTATAGGCTTTTTTTATCATGTAATATTTTTAGAAGTTTTTAGAAATTTACCTAACTTGACTGCACTAAAAGATTAACTTATTTTGTTTGAATAAATAAAGACTTGTGCCTTGGAACTTATTGATTGTCTATGCTATGGTGGTTTTGGATACAGCTATTCAAGTTATTGCTTATCCAATTTTTCCTGATTTAGTCAAAGATATTCCTCATAGTACATTTTGGTTCTCAATGGCACTTGCACTCTTTCGGTTTATGCAATTAGTTGTTTCACCTTTGTTTGGTTATATTGCTGATAAATATAGTCGCAAAATTGTTTTTATTTTTGCTGCAATGGGTACAATTTTATCTTTTTTGGTAATGTTACCAACTAAGGCTTGGTCTTTATTTGCTAATCGTTCAATAGATGGATCAACAAATGGTTTTATGTGGCAGTTAGAAGCGCAATTACTGATATGAGTAACAGGGAAAATTTGAATTCTAGGTTGGGTATTTTGGGAGCTTTGGGTGCAATAGGTGTAGTTGTTGGACCTTTATTAGGAAGTTTGATAATATTTTCTGGAGTTTTGGGTCAAAATATTAATCCAACTATTTCAATAATATTTTTAGCATTGATTCTGGGATTAGTTAATTTTGTTTTATCATTATTATTCAAAGAGACTCAAAGAAAACCTTTAGCACAAGGTGGTGAAGAGCACTTACTTAGTACCACTGACAATTTTGAAGTGGGATTGGAGGTTACGGAAAATTTTCACTACAAAAACTTGATTGGTGATTTTGTTAAGCTCTGGAAAAATAATAGAACTCTTGGGTTGTTGGTTTTGATGGAAGTTTTGATGGTGATTGTGCAAGGATATTATCATTATTATATAATATATTTGACCAAGATTTTTAATTTTGGAACTAAAGATATTAATATATTTTTACTGTACGCAGGCTTTGTTATTGTTAGTTCTCAGTTTATTTTTTTCTTAGTGTTACTTAAGAAATTACCAATAAAACAAACTTTGGTTTTTTGTTCCGTTATGGCTGTTATTTTGATGGCTGGGTATGGAGTGACTAGAGTGATTTGGTTATTATATTTATTAGTAGTATTGGATGTTATTTCAGTATCACCAATAACAGGTTTGATTCAAGGTCAAATTGGTCATCTTAGTCCAGTCCATAGAAGGGGAAGGATTGTTGGAATGGTTCAGGGGTTTGCTGGAGTTGTGGCTGTGATTAACCCAATAGTTTTTGGTATACTTGGAGAACTTAACCCAGCTTTACCATTTGGTTGGTTTGCTTTTGGAGCATTACTGGTTTCAATATGTGCATGGAATTTACCTTTTTTAAAAATGAGTCTCAATTACACAAAAACACTAGTGTTATTTAAAGTTTTTTTAAGACTCTAAGAAGAGAACTCCTAGATCGAGGATTTTGATTAATTTCTTCTTGAGAAGGTGTTATAGCTTTTTTGGTTAATAGTTGAAAATCTTTATGCTTATTACCAAAACTATCAACTTCATGTGGTTTTACGATTTTTCTCATCCATTTAGTTACAATTTTATCCTCTAAACTATGAAAACTAACAACTCCTAGAAGTCCATTTTTATTAAGTTTTGTTAATGCAATTGGAAGAAATTTTTCGATATGAGAAAACTCATTATTAACTTCAATTCGAAGAGCTTGCCATACTCGGGATAAGGTTTTGTTGGTGTGCTTTTTTTGAGATAAAGGGATAATTTTTTTAATTACCTCGGCTATTTGGAGAGTTGTTGGATTATGATTTGAAGAAATAAAATACTTGAGAGAAAAGGCAATTTTTTTAGACATTTTTTCACCAGAATAATTAAAAATAATTCGTGATAAATCTTCAGCTGTTTTTTGTTTTATTAACTGTACAGCTGAGACACCAACTGTATTGTTGTAGCGAAGATCTAAAGGCTCATCAATAAGATAACTAAAACCTTTTCCACTATTGTTTAGTTGAGTACTGGAGAAACCAAGATCAAGGATTATAAAATCATTTTTTTTTTAGTTTGCTTAATTATATCGGCATAACTTCCCTCAAAAAGCTTAAGCTTACTGTCTTTAATTGAATTATTTTTAATTACTTCTGGATCTCTATCACAAGCAGTAACAGACATACCTTTTTCCAAAAACCTTTTTGAATAACCACCAGCTCCGAAAGTACCATCAAAAACAGTTTTACCTTTTAGTGGAGAAATTTCTTGGATAAGAATATTCATTATAGAATCAATCAAAACTGGTATATGTTTTGTAGTCATTGAATAATATGGTTAAAAAATAATGAAATAATTTTGTAGGTGGTGCAACCGGCAGGATTCGAACCTGCGACCTAAGGATTAGAAGTCCTTTGCTCTATCCAACTGAGCTACGGTTGCATTAGATATGTGGAATTGAATATGTCACCAGTATTGGTTTTTGTCAATCAAACAAATCTGGAAAAATTAGCAAATAACTACCTAATTATTTGTTTACTTTTATTATGAAAAGATAATATAGCTATAAAGTCTAAGTTTACTTTAGTCTAATTCTTATTTTTTTTCTAAGCTGTGGTAGATAAATGAAAGTTACTGAAATAATAGAAATTAGTGTTAGAATAATAATTGTTATTCCTGCACCTGTTCTAGAGAGATCTTCAATAGCATCTGTAATTGGGGTTCCTTGGTTATCAATATTACTACTATCTGTTGTACTATCTTCACCTGCATTTGGATTGGTACCCTGAACTGTGACAATATAATTAGTGTTAAAAATATCTCCTTGAGCAATGCGTATGTTTAATATTGCTATACCTTCCTTGTTAATAACAGGCACATTTGTACAAGTTATTTTTTCATTTTCTTGTAAACAATCACCACCAGGAGTTGTACTGATTCCCATCTGAAAATCTAATGGAAGTATAAATCCAGGTTTAATACTTGCTAAGCAAGTAGTAGCGAAGCCACCACTAACTATACCTCCATCCCCACAAACAATATCATTAAAAGGGTCATTAATACTCAAGGTTCCAATATTAATAATATCATTATCTGTGAGAAATTGATCTCCGCTAGATGAAGATTGAACAATTATTAACTTTCCTGTGTTAGTTTGGCTATTAGTTGCAATAGAAGCTTGGAGATTACGAATTCCAAAAGTTGAACCAGTTGGTATATTTGAACAAGTGAAGGTGTTGCTAGAAAAAATACAATTTACTGGTGTACTACCCTCAATACTCATCGTAAGTGGTGATGATGGAGAGGTGTATTGGGTGGGTAGTGTTCCTGTGCAAGTAATTGTGGAGTTGATTTGAGTAAGTTCTGGGTTACATGATATTTCTCCAACAATATCGTTCAATGATTGAATGTCTGATTGACTAAGAACAATAGGTACAACATTGATTGATTTGCCTGTATTAGTAGGTGATGATCCACCAATTTTTGCTTGTATGTTTTTGATAGCTGGAGTCGAACCAACTAGTAAATTATTACAATTGAAAGATTGACCAATAAAAGAACAGTTGATAGATGGTTGGTTAATAACATTAAGATAAAGTATTCCATTAGGTTGAGTGTGTGTGGATGGGAGAGTTCCACTGCAATTAATAGTTTGGTTGACTACTACTGGATCTAAAATACAATTAATTCCACTAACAAGGTTATTTAGAGTTGGTAATAGGGATTGTGATAATATGATAGGATTAACTTGAATAAGTGATCCAGTGTTTTGAAATGCCCCACTTCCTATAGATCCTTGAATAGGAAAATTTCCTGGGTTAGTTCCAGTATTTAGATTAGAACAAGTAAAGGTATTATTAGAAAAAGTACAGGTTGAATTTGGTTGGTTGTTAATTCTTAATTTGAGATTAGTAATTGGTGGTATATAATAACTTGGAAGAGTACCTGAGCAAGTTGAAGATGCTAATACAAGTGTAGGATTGGGTGTGCAATTGATTCCTCCTGTGATTGTGCTTAGAGAAGGAATGTTTGTTTGAGATAAGATGATTGGATTAACTATGATTGATTTACCTGTATTAACATAAGTAGAAGGTCCAATAGCAGCTTGAATATTGTTTGAACCTATAAGTGTTCCTGAGGCTAAAGAATTACACGTAAATGTGTTTCCAGAAAAAGTACAAACAGAAGGGGTTTGATTTTGAATCCTTAGTTGTAGACTTAAAGTTGGTGGTGTATAGTTTGGTGGAAGAGTACCTGAGCAAACAGTGTTTGATAATGCTAACACTGGATCTGGTGAGCAATTAATAATACTAACAAGGGAGTTAAGAGTGGGTAAATCAGAAGCTTTTAATTCAATTAAGTTTACTTGAATAGCTTTACCAGTGTTAACAAATGGATTAGAGTCAATTGAAGCTTGGATGCTTTTTAAACCAGTACTTGTTCCTGTTACAAGATTAATACAATTAAAAGTATTTCCAGAAAAAGTACATGTTGAGAATGATTCACTAGCTATTCTCATTTTCAAAGTACCAGAAAAAGTATTGTAATAAGATGGAAGGTTTCCACTACAGTTAGTAGTTTTTGGATTTACTTCAGCTGGTTCAGGAGTACAATTGATTCCTCCAACTATTGAATTAAGATTGGGTAAATCACTTTGTAATAAATTAATTTGGTTTACTTGAATAGTTTTACCAGTGTTAACAAATGGATTAGAGTCAATTGAAGCTTGGATGTTTACAGTTGGTCCAAATATAGATGCTCCTACCATATTAGCACAAGTGAAGGTGTTACCAATAAATGTACAAATTACTGGAGACTCACCTGCAACTTTCATATTAAGGTTTCCAGAAGGAGGAATGTGAGTGACTGGAATTGTACCTGTGCAAGTAGTTGTATCGAGAGCATCAATTGGATTTGGAGAGCAATTTATTCCTCCTACAAACATATTAAGAGTAGGTAAGTCAGACTGAAGTAGCTCATCGGGACAATCATTTCCGTAAGTACTTGAGGTTCCATATTGTCCACACCCATAACCTACAGCTGCACGTAGATTTTCAATCACATTTGTGAGATAATTGTTGGATATTATAAAAGATATTAAGAAGATCCCAAATAAAAGAACTAATAAGAACAACCTAGAACCAAAACTTTTTTTAAAAGCCTGAAAAAGTGAGAAGGCCTGTTTTTTTTGTTTTTAGGATGTTTAATATTTCTCATACTTTAATCAAAATTAGTAACCATAACGACTATTTCCATAACCAGAATGATTTTTTTTGTTGAAGTTAGGGAAGATTGTGAAAAGCTAGTAAAAGACCCAAAAGATATAGATAAAATAATTAAGCTAATAATTTTTAAAAAATCACGGCGATTAACTTTTTGATTCTGGGTAATTTTTTTGTTCATATTTTTGTTTTGTATTTGTAGTAATTATATCTTAATAATGCTATATTGACAAATAATTATATGAACCTGTCTAATAAACTAGTTAATTTTCATATACACCATAATATTGCCTGCAAAGAATTTATGTTTGTTGCCAAAAATGCTATGGTGTTTTAGAACCTACCCCTAAAACTTTGGTCAAATTCATCTACACTGCTAATGTACCTAAAGATTGAAAAAGAATTTAGACAGGTTATTAGTCAAAAAAGTAAATACTTTTCGAATAATAGCATACTATATCTGATTAGGTTAATGGATTTACTAGATAGGTTCTATTGTTAATTTTTAGCTAAACTAATCCTCTTAATTAGCAAAGAATAGAGCTATTTCAAATAAAGTAAGAATTGGAATAATTATTAAAATAAGACTAATTATATCTGGTGTGGGAGTGAGAGCTGCTAATAATACAATAATAGAGAAATAAATAACTTTTCTTTTAGATTGAATGATTTTTTTATTTACTAATTTGGATTGAATTAGACTGTAAACAACAATAGGAGTTTGAAAGACTAATATTACAATTAGTAGATTTGAGATTACAAAATCTATGTAATTATTAGCTGTAAGAATAATTTCTGTTCCTTGTGGACTAAGATTAAGTAAAATATCTAAAGATGCTGGAAGGAGTGAAAAATATGCATAAATTAAACCAATTACACTGAGTATAACTCCACTAAAAATATAATTATGAATAAAAATTCTTTCTTTGATTTTTAGAATTGGTTTAAAATAATTCCAAAGAAAATAAAGCAGAGCTGGAGATGATAATAATACCCCAAAGAAAAGATGTATTTTGATTAAAAAAAAACAAAGAATCAGTAGGAGAAAGAAAGTGTAGAAGTCGTCCTTTGAGTGGGTTAGTGATTAAGCTAATAAAATAATTTGAATAAATGAGAGAAATAATACTTCCAACTCCAACACTAAGTACAACCTTTAATAAAAAGCTTTTAAGATCAATAAAGTGATCAAAGAAGGGTTTAGTCTCCTTAGTTATCATATTCATCAAATATTTTTGTATTTATGTATGTATTTTCTATTTTGGTAGAAATTATTTTTTAGTGGTTTTTTTAATTGTTTTTTTTGTTGGAGTACTTTCACCTTTTATAGCTTTGTTAAACTCTGTTACTGATTTTCCAATACTTTTGGCAAGATCTGGTAATTTATCTTTTCCAAAAAACAAGATTGCTAAAGCTGCTATTACAATTAATTCACCTAATCCAATTCTTGGCATATTTATTATATATTAATACCTTAAAAACAGGTATTTGTATATAGTATAACATATATAAAAAATACTTGCAAATACTTAATATGTATGCTATAATGTAAGAAATTTGGGATAATTAGTAAACTATATATTCCTAATTTGTTTGAAATTCTTAGTGTAATTTGTTAGTAACTTGACAAATCTCTAATTATTTTTTAAGTTCGACTTAGTTTCGAAAAAACCAGTCGATCTTACAAAGATATTTGTGGTAAATTGCCACATATGTCTGCATTTATATGCTCTTACGTAAACCTACTGTAATATCAGCAGAATCAAACAAATCCAAACCTAACTTCATTTTAATAAGAGGTAATGGAATGCCAAACAACACAAAATCAGTTTTTTTAAATGATTTTCTTCCTTCAGTATATTCTGAAATAGATAATGTAATTATAGCATCTAAAGAGGGATTAAGCTCTTTTATTTTTGCTTCTAGTAGTTTTGTAACAGCTGTTTTAAGTCTTTTTTATCAAATAGTTAATAGTGTAGTTTACCAAACTTATTTGTTTGTTACTACTACTTGGAATCAAATTAGCATTACCCAAGATAGTTTTGGTGATATTAATAGAGAATTTAGGGATTTTTTGTCTTCAATTATTTTGGCGGATACTAGAGAGTTATGGTGGATAGAGTTTAAACTTGATTCTAAAAGATTTTTTAAGAAAATTCAAAGATATTTTAACCTTGCTTTTCAAGTAACTAAAAAATTTTACTTAAGTACAGTTGTCGTTTTATGTATTAGTTTATTGAATTACGGCCTTGTAGCTAACATTAGCTCAAATTCAGCAAGTTTTGTGGGTAGTTTTATTAATAATAATTCTATTAAGACTGATGCTGCTGGGACTTCTAAAGTAGATAGATTTGGTGTGTTAAACCAAGGAGCTATAAATATAAGTCAAGCTTCACCAGTAAAAATGATTCTTGAGTACGAGGTTCAAGAAGGTGACTCTTTAGTAAAATTATCTGATAGGTTTGGTATTAGTAAAGAGACTATTAAGTACAATAATAATACTGATAATGATCTTCAGGTTGGATCTAAAATTTACCTTCCATGGATTGACGGGTATATTTATAATACCGATGGGGTAGAGAAAGCTGATGATATTGCTAGTAGATATGGAGTTGATGCAGGAGAGTTGAAGAAAAATAATAGAGCTGTAATGAATCCAGAGAATGATACTTTTGATTCTGGAACTCTTGTGTTGGTTGCTACTACTGATTTTGTTAAAGTTACTGAAGTTAATAATAAAATTGTTGCTGATAAAAAAAACAAGGTTGAAGCTCAGAGGATTGCTAAGTTAGCTGAACAATCTGTATCTTATACAACTACTACAGCGTTAAGTTTTAATAATGCAGGATTTACTTGGCCAACTACTGGGTCTATATCAAGATGTTATAGCTCAGGTCATCGTGCTTGTGATATCTCCAACAGAGCTGCTCCAGATATTGTGGCTGTTCAAGGTGGAACAGTATCAGCTGTTTATTACTACACAGTCTATGGTTATGGTCTTGCAGTGGTTATTGACCATGGTAATGGATTACAGACATTGTACGCTCACTTATCAAATATTTATGTATCGCAAGGCCAATCTGTATCGCAAGGCCAATCTATTGGTAAAATGGGATGTACTGGATTATGTACTGGAACCCACCTTCACTTTGAGGTACGTAATAACGGAGCTCAAGTTGACCCACTATCTTATTTACCATAATATACTTCTTACACTAATTATCTTTCACTTATTTATTTGAGTATTAAAATAGTAGGAAGAAGTTAAATTGTGGATAAATTAGTTATACACAATATTTTAAACTATTGGCTTATTTTTAAGACTATTCAGTATCTTCTACCTTTTCTTCAATCTCATCTTGCTTGTTGTTTTCAGTAACTGAGGATCCTGATTTGAGTTTACCTTCAATTACACTTTGTTTGAATGCTTCAAGGATTTCTTTTTTAGCTTGTTTCATTTTATCTTTATTCTCATACAGAACTTTTTTGGCATTATCTCTTCCAACTCCTAGCTTGATTGGATTTTCACCATCTAATTTGAGAGTGTAGGTATTTCCAGTTTTTTCAATAGTATTATAATTAATTCCAATGTCAATGATTTCACCTGCAAGTGATATTACACCAGGCTCTTCAAACATCATATCAAACTCTACCACCTTGAAAGGTGCAGCCATTTTGTTCTTCACAACCTTGACTTTGACTCTTGTTCCAACATTCTCAGTACCAGATTTAAGGGTTCCAATCTTGCGAATATCAAATCTTTGAGAAGAGAAAAACTTGAGTGCTTGACCTCCTGTAGTAGTCTCTGGTGAGCCAAACATGACACCAATTTTGAGCCTAATTTGGTTGATGAACACAACTGTAGTTTTGGACTTGGAAATAGCTCCTGTGAGCTTTCTGAGAGCTTGTGACATTAAACGTGCTTGAACTCCCATTTGAGAGTCTCCCATATTTCCTTCAATTTCAGATTTTGGTACTAAAGCAGCAACTGAGTCTACAACAATTATATCAAAAGCATTACTTCTCACAAGGTTGTCAACAATTTCTAAAGCCTCTTCACCATTACTTGGTTGGGAAACATAAAGATCATCTAGGTTAACTCCAAGTTTGACGCTCCAGTCTGGATCTAGTGCGTGCTCAGCGTCAATAAAAGCGGCAATTCCTCCTTCTTGTTGTGATTGAGCGATTGCAGATAGAGCAATAGAAGTTTTACCTGAAGACTCTGGCCCATAAATTTCTATAATTCTACCTTTTGGAAAACCTCCTACACCAGTTGCAAGGTCTAGAGCAAGTGAACCTGTTGAAACTACCTCAATATCTTGATCAGTTATCTCATTCATTTTCATAATAGAACCTTGACCAAAGGTTGATTTGATTTGAGATACTATTAGGTCAGCCATCTTTTTTTTCTCTTTTTGATGAGAAATAGATGGTGCTATATTTTTGGTGATTGTTTTTTCTTAGCCATATAAGTGATTGTTAAGTTTTCTTAGCATAAAATGTTAAGATTGTCAAAATAAAAAATTAGCACAAATTATTTTTGATTTGACTTTATTTGTCTTTTATTGTTCTCTATTATATATAAAAAGGTAGTGGTAGTAGTAGGTATATCAAAAACCTGTGCATAACTCGACTTTTTTTGATTTATATAGTATTTTACCTGTGCAAAACCTGTGCAAAACCTGTGCATAACTTCTGTGCATAACTAAAGTTTTGCACACCCTAAAAAGTTTTGCACAGGTTTTGCACACCACTTTTGCACAGGTTTTGCACAGGTTTTGCACACCCCTTAATTTTACCAATTATATGAGAAATATTTTTTTAACTATTGGATTAATCATAGTTTATTTTTTGACATCAATTCCAGTGTTGTCTTTGCCTGTAAATTTTGATCAAGGTCAGGTTATTGGTGAACAAGATTTATATAGTTTACCTTTGGCATATAGTTCAGCTGATAAAATTCAATCTTATTTAGAATCTCAAGGAAGTGTACTGGCAAATTATAGACCAATAGTTGGTTTTATTGATTTTGGTGCTAATAATACTGCAAACACTGATGATTTGATTGTAGGTGAGGTTTTTAGTAATGTTTCTAGTAAGTTTCGTCCAAGGGATCAAGTACAAACTCCTTTTGGGGGTAAAAATATGCGAGTGTCTGATCTTATATGGAAAATTGCTAGAGAAAATTTTGGAAATAGTTGTTATATTAATTATAATACTTATAGAGTAGAGCCAGGTTTGTGTATTGATAATTCTAGTAGACCTATTAATCCAGCTTTTTTACTGACAATGATTCAAAAAGAGTCAGGGTTGGTTTATGGGTCTAATTCTAAAATAGATCCAAATAGTGATTATGGTCGTTTTTTGTTGGATAGGGCTTTAGGATATTATTGTTTTGAAAATCCAGATAAAAGTAAGTCTTGTTATGATGAGAATCCAAAGTGGAAATATTTTAAAGGTTTTTTTCAGCAAATTTATAAGGCTTATAGGTTGTTAAGAGTTAGAGAAAAAACTTGTCAAACTGGAGGTTCTTTTGCTTGGAAAAGTGGAAATAATGTTTTTCAAGTAGGTAATGTAGTGAGAATTGATAGTAATGAAGTTACTTTGAAGAATGGGATTACTTGTGCAATGTATATTTATACCCCTCATATTTATCCATCTCAATATAATGTTTGGAATATTATGAAATTTTTGAGGGCTGATCAAAATTTGATTGAAAAGCGAGGTGTTGATGCTGGTTACAATCCAAAAACATTAAGAAAATTTTGAGTATAATGTTTGAAATATTGAATTTTGATTATTGTATGGACTTTGTTTTTCCTAGAAATAACAACCTGAATTACAGTAGTATTCATAAATATTTAACTAAAAAAGAAATTGATATTCAAAGTCCAAAGTTAAAAGTTTTAAATAGTAAATCTAGAAAATATTTAGATGGGGTTTTTTTGGCAAGTAGGTATAATAATGCCTTAATAGCTGAATTATTAGAGAGATTAAAATTTGGTTTGGAGTATAAAATTGTTGATGATTTGGTGGAGTTGTTATACCAAAAAGTTTGGGTAGATAGTTATTATTTTATTCCTGATCCAGATTATATTGTACCTGTGCCAAATGATCCAAAAAGATTTCTTCAAAGAGGTTTTTCTGTTAGTGCCTTAATTGCTAGTGGTTTGGCAAAAAAAGTTGATAAGTTAGTTATACACATAATAAATAAAAAAATTTCAACAATAGAGCAATCTAAGCTTGAAAGAGAAAAGAGAGAAAAAAATTTGAAAGGTGTTTTTGAGTTGGCTGAAAAGGAATATAATTTATCTCAGAAAGAAGTAATATGGTTAATAGATGATGTGTCAACAACTGGCACTACCTTGTTGGAATGTGCAAAGTTACTGAAGAAAAAATACCCATTTTTGCAAATTTATGGAGTTGTTGTTAGTGGAAATTGATTATTATGATTTTATATAATATAATTCTAATCATAATATGAAAAAAACAAAAATTCTCTGTATTCTTGATGGTTTTGGTTTGAGTCCAGAAAAAAAAGGCAATCCATTTGGAGTTGCAAAAATACCTAATATTAAGAATTTGTTTAATAAAAAACCTTGGATAACTTTAAATGCTGATGGAGAAAGTAGCGGTCAAGAAGATGGTTTAGTTGGTAATAGTGAGGTTGGACATATGAACATAGGAGCTTTGAAGTTGGTAAAACAACTTAGTTTGCAAATAACAGAATCTAGTAAAAATTATTATAGTAAAGGGTTGGATTCACCTGATCAGAAATTTGATCCAAAAAATTATATGAATATGAATGATGTTGTTCACTTAGTTGGTTTATTTTCTGAAGGAACAATTCATAGTGATTTGAGACATTGGATAGGGGCTATTGAAGCAGCTGGTCAAAAAAAAATGACAATTTTTTTTACATTTGATTAGTGATGGTAGGGATTCTTCTCGAGATAGTTTTGCTCAAACTTGGAATGATTTTATTTCTAAATACAAAAATAGGTTTGAAAAAATTCAATCAAAAATTTTTTTGGGTAGTATTGGTGGAAGATTTTTTGGAATGGATAGAGATAGTAATTTTGAGAGAATTGATAAATATTTGGATGTTATTACTAAAAAATCTAATATAGTAAGATTTGAAGAAATATTAAATAAGATTGATCATATTACTTTTGAGTCCTATCAAAAAGGTGTATATGATGAAATGTTGACTCCTATAGGTTTTCGGGGAATTCAAAAAGGTGAGCTTGTTTGGTTTTTGAATTTTCGTACAGACAGGATGAAACAAATTGTAAAAAGATTTTGTGAGTATAATTTTGATAAAAAACTAGAGTGTTTGGTTCTTGGAAATAATAATTATGGGCTTGGTTTGGAAAAAGAAATAAATAGTGATTTTGCAGGGGTAGGATATTACCCAATTTTTGAAAACAGTGTGGTAAAATGTACTTTAGCTGAATATATTAGTTTGAATGATTTGAATCAACTTCATATTGCTGAGACAGAAAATATAATCATGTAACGTATTTTTTAATGGGGGTAGTAATAAAAAACAAAAAGGTGAGGATTGGGTTGTAATTGATAGTAATAAGGTTGAAAGTCATTCTGAAAAACCTGAAATGAAAGCTATTGAAGTTACAGATTATATTATTGAAAAAGGACTTGGTAAATATGATTTTATTATTGTGAATTATGCTAATTGTGATATGATTGGTCATACTGGTGACTTTGAGGCATCGATTTCAACTCTTGAAATTATAGATAAACAACTTGGAAGATTAATTGAAATTATTGAGAAAAAAGATTATAAAATGTTGATTACTTCTGATCATGGAAATATTGAAAGAGTGGGTGAAGTAGGTGATGGTGAATTTGATACCAAACATAATCCTAATCCTGTTCCAATGATATTTGTAGGTGAGGTTGATATTGTTAATATGGTTATGATGGTGAACTCATATTTTGAGAGCTCTGGTGTGTATTCTGGTCAGGTGATTAAAGAATTTATTGATTGTAAAGGTAAATTTAATTTGGAAAAAGGTTGGATGAGTGAAGATCAAATTAAAAAACCTTTGCTTCCTATATGGATGGTGGGGATTTTTTTGATTAAAATGTAGATTGTTGGGTTTGTGCTAATTTGAATTGTTTTGAGAAAAGTTATGTATATGGTTGTAAATACTTTTAGGTTGTAGATCAAATATCTAATGATTTTCTTTATTATTAAATCTTCTGATTAAATTATTATATTAATGTAGATTATTTTTCTATACTAGTATAAATCCTGATTTATGCTGGTTTTTGGGTATTATCAAATATTTGATTTTATTACTTTGATTTTTTTGTGTAACAAACAATAAAAATTTTTGTAAGGCTGAGTATTGAAGACAAGTCAATATATAAAAAAGTAATCAATTACAAATACTATTTCCACCAATATGATATTGGATTTTATATAGAATTTTTACCTTTTGTATGTAGTAATTAATAAACATAACAAAGTATTAATCGTTAATCTAGATAGTAATACTTCTAGACAATTCTCCTTAGAAAGGAGGTGATCCATCCACAGCTTCCGCTACGGATGCCTTGTTACAACTTTAACCCAGTTCTTGGTTTCGCCTTTTACCCCGATAATTCGAGGTTTTGGGGCGCTCCCAATTTCCAGGCCATGATGGGCAGTGTGTACAAAACCCGAGAACGTATTCACCGCGACGAGGCTGATTCACGATTACTAGCGATTCCAGCTTCACGAAGGCGAGTTTCAGCCTTCGATCCGTACTGAGGGTGGTTTTAGAGGATTTGCTCCGCGTTACCGCTTGGCGTCCTGTTGTACCATACCCATTGTATCATGCGTGCAGCCCTAGATGTAAGAGACACGCTGATCTGACGTCATCCCAGCCTTCCTCCCGGTTAATCCCGGGCAGTTTCTTTAGACATTAAATAACTAAAGATTGGGGTTGCGCTCGTTTTCGGACTTAACCGAACATCTCACGACACGAGCTGACGACGACCGTGCATCATCTGTGTAACACTCTCGAAGAAGTCCTATTTTCATAGGATTTGCAGTTACATGTCAAATCTAGGTGAGGTTCCTCGCTTAGATTCGAATTAAGCCGCATGATCCACCGCTTGTGCGGGTTCCCGTCAATTCCTTTATGTTTTAAGCTTGCGCTCGTACTTTACAGGTGGAGTGCTTATAGCGTTAGCTTTTGCCTCTAAGAAGGATTAATTCTTCCTAAAAGCAAGCACTCATCGTTTAGGGCGTGGAATACTGGGGTATCTAATCCCATTCTCTCCCCACGCTTTCGTCCTAGCAGTGTCAATAAGTACCTAGTGGCCTGCCTTCGCTTTTGGTGTTCCCCTGCATATCAACGCATTTCACCGCTACTTGCAGAGTTCCAGCCACCCTTTTACTATTCTAGTTCAACAGTTTCTGCTGCAAACACGAGGTTGAGCCTCGGTCTTTCACAACAGACATATTGAACCACCGATCGGAACGCTTTACACCCAATAATACCGGATAACGCTTGAGGTCTCTGTATTACCGCTGCTGCTGGCACAGAGTTAGCAACCTCTTTCTAGAGTTTTCTTCATTTTTTTAGATAGACTCCACAGCAGTTTACAACCCATAGGGCTGTCATCCTGCACGCGGCATTGCTCGGTCAGGCTTGCGCCCATTGCCGAAAATTCCCCACTGCTGCCACCCGTAGGTGTCTGGGCCGTGTCGCAGTCCCAGTGTGGCTGATCATCCTCTCAGACCAGCTACCCGTCTTAGCCTTGGTAAGCCATTACCTTACCAACAAGCTGATGGGACGCAGACTTCACTCTTAGTGAATAAATTCTTTAAACTTGCGTTCACATAGGGTATTACTTAATCTTTCGACTAGCTATCCCCCACTAAGAGAAAATTTCTACGCGTTACTCACCCGTTTGCCACTATCGCCATTGTGTTAAAATTAGCCGAAGCTTCAATTAACACGACGATCGTTCGACTTGCATGTGTAAAGCATGCCGCCAGCGTTTATCCTGAGCCAGGATCAAACTCTCAACAAAAAGAAATAATATCGTAATTAATTACTTTTTTATGAATTGACTTGTCTCAATATCCAACTGTCAAAAAAATTTACTGTTGCTGCTTGAGTAACAGTACGTTGTTGAACATTAAAATAAAAAGCTTGATTTGTCAAGAGATTTTTATCTGAATAGTGCTATTCAGAGATTTCTATAGAATATGATGTTGTTTAGTTTATCGAACCTTAAAGAATTTATATCAAGTTGAAAGATTAGACAGTATGTTTGTAAATAATCTGGGATGAGATTGTCTATATTTTAAGTATTTAATTATGGATTATGAGTTTTGTAATTAGTTAGGTCTTGACATTTTTTTATAATTCAGTTGGATTATTACTTTATTTTGGATTTTTGCTAGCCAAAAGTTTAATACTATAGTATAATAATATTAAATTAACGAAAATCAAAAAACAAAAATATTTATTTATGGCGACAAATACATTTCCTGATGGATTCCCAATTGCAGCTAAAGATGCAATTAATTTTTCATACTTTTTGAGTGATGCTGAAAAGGCTGAGTGGATGGAGTGGTTAAAGACTGCAAACGAAGAACAACAAAATGAACTTGTTGAGACTTTGCATGCAATTTGGGAGGAGAATCAAAAAGAAGTTGTTCCTGATGGTTTTGATAATAAAAAGAATGTAATTGATGCTGAAGTGGTTTCAAGTAATAATCAAAACAGTAGTACTCCTAGTAGTTTGCAACCACCGTCTCCGGGTAATGGATTTATTGGTGCAACTGAAGAGATTAAACCTAAGAATGAAATTCCTGTCACAAATCAACCTACTTCACTGCAAGATAATTCCAGTAATTTACAAAAACAATCTGCTCAAGTAAATGTTTCCCAAAACAGCCAAACTCCCAAAACCATTACCGCCAGCGCTGAAAATAACAAACCTATTAGTCAAGCTGTACCTAACCAAGACACTACTCCTAATGTTGAAATAAATAGAGATGTTTCAAGTCATAAACAAGAAGAACTAAAAAAAGATTTTGTATTTAATGAACATTTGGATAATCAACAAATAAAACCAGCTCAACCTCAATTGACTAAAATAGAATCTGAAAAGAAAGAAGATTTTAATCAAACTGAACAAAGCAAAGATATTAAGCCTGATAAAAATGAATTTGAATTTGTAGAAAAATCTAGTGTAACTCAAGAATCAAAACCTATTTCTAACCCTAACCCTAACTCTAATTATTCAAACAATAGCCAACAAACTAATAATTTGGATCCTAGAAAATTTGAGAGTAAGAATAGAAAAGACAATGAAAAACCTAATAGTCAAATTAGTCAAAATAATAATCAAAGACAGAACGAAAATAAGGGTAATTTTAAAAATGAAAGAGTAAATAACTACCCCCAAAATAACCAGTCTCAGCAAAATAGAAGACAAGAGTCAAAAGCTAACATTAATTTTGGTCAGGTAAAGGAGACTTCAACTGAAAAAGAATTACGTGAATTGTCAAAAATTTATGAGGATTCAATGCAAAGACTTACCCAGTTCGAACAAGAAACTATTACTAAAAGAACTCAATTATCAGTTCAATTAGCTAGTGATTTGAAGAACTTAGTTAGTAAAATGTCTGGGATTTTGAGTGTTTTTGAGAATGTTTCTGAATACTTAGAGGATATGACGGCTAAACTTTTGAAGATGAATGATGTTGTGGTCAAACAGTCTGAGGAAAATCAAAAATTTCGTTCTTCAATTGAATCTAAAGTGGTTACACTCAATGAAAGTGTTGATTTTGTACAATCTGATGTAGATAGACTTTATAGAGAGATTAGAACAAATAAAGATGAAAATAGATCACAGATACAGGATTTGCGAAGCCAGTTGAGTTCAATGGGTGCAGGGGTATATTCTCCTACTGAAGTTTTTGAAAAAAAGCTTGACCTTATGAATTCCAAAATAATAGGAATTGAGAATAAATTAGGTGCTTTGGATGATCCTAAACAAATTGAAAATAGACCAAAATACGAGCTTAATAAACAAAAAATTCAACAAAAATCCATAGTAAAAAACCAAGATGAGAGTAACTTTAGTGATCAGAAAAAAACTGAGAGCAAAGATAATAAAAAAATAATCTCTAATTCAACTAAAAATAACTCTGTTATTGACTTAAGAAATGTGGTTTAAAACAATCAATACTTAGTAAAAGGATATTATTAATTGTAGTTTTTTATAGTATATATAAAAGATAATGAGTAGATTTTAAGATGTGAATTTAGTGTTAAGTTCATCTATTAGGGTAATAGCTTTTTCAAAGTCTGATTGATTATTCTCAAAGTATTCTCCAAGCCTATTCATTAATTCGTTATATTGTGATTGGTAAGGTTCACCATCAAGTTTTTGTTGATAAATTTTGCTTATATCTCTATTAAAACTAATCAAATCTATAAACTCAATATCACTTATATCAATTAACTGTCTTATATTATTAGCAATTTCTTGAATTTCTTGAAGGTTGGATTTTTGGTTCTTGTTTTCAACTTGAGAATTTAATTGGAGAATTAAATTATTGTAGTTTTTTAGTGTTGAATTGAGGAAAGTAATTGATTTGGTTTTGCTACTTTCATCTATATTAGAATTGTTGGTAAAATCTAGATATAATTGTATTTTGGATGGAATTTGTAAATACTCAAAGCCAGTAACTAAATCTTCTTCAGAAATATCACCTTTTATATAACCTACTGTAATTTCAGTTAGCCCTTGAGAGATTTTGTCATTTTTGTTGGTTTTGAAAGCTTTTTCAATTTGGTCAAATTTTTTTGATAAGAGTGATAATAATTGTACAAAGACCTCTTTAGAATTTGGCTGATTTTTTGTTTGTGCTAAATATTCTTGATTGATCATATTTTTGTTTATTGAGATGTTTAATATTATATGCCAAAAGATAAGTTTTTGCAAGTTGACATTATAAAAATATTTATGTTAAGTAAGTAAATGACGAAACCTTGGAGAAAGGAGATAAAAATTGCGGTTTTGCATGCGTTTTTTCGTCCGAAAGGTGGTGGTGAGAAGTTGATATTTGATATCAGAGATTATTATGGGGCTGATCTTTTTACTGGTGCAATTGATAAGGATATTTGGGATCCTTCCAAGGCTAAGACGGATTCTTTTGTGAAGAGGCTTTATGATAAAAAATACAAATTCGAGTACCTTCATGAGGACTCTCCGATTCCGTTTTGGAAAAAGATTAAGCGCCAACTTTACTTTCGATTTTCTCCCAAAATTAAGGAACTGAATAAATATGATGTGGTAATATTTAGCGGGAATATTGCAGGGGTTGCTGGTAGAATCACCAATCCAAATACCAAAAAAATTGTTTATACCCATACACCCCCAAGACCTTTCACTGACCAGTTGGAAAGCCGTTTGAAAAAGATGTCGCCGTGGCAGAGACCATGGGCTAAGCTTTTTGCTAAATGGGTTATTGCAGAGTATCGCAAAGAAATGAAAAAAATGGATGTGGTGATTACTAATTCCAAAAACATACAAAAAAGACTCAAAAAATTTGTAGGGATTGACTCAACTCCAATTTTTCCAGCGATCAATACCAAAAGATTCCAATGGATAGATCAGGGAGATTACTTTATTAGTTATGCTAGACTAGAAGATCTTAAACGTATTCCAATGATAATTGATGCTTTTGAAAAAATGCCGAAGAAGAAGATGGTTCTATGTTCGAGTGGGCCTTTAGCTGGTTGGGTCCAAGAAGAAATTGAGAAAAGAGGCTTGAAGAATATAACCTATGAGGGTTTGGTGACTGATGAAAGACTTGAAGAGTTGGTTGGGGGATGTTTGGCGGGGATTTATATTCCGATCGAAGAAGATGCGGGGATAATTCAATGTGAGTTGATGGCAGCTGGCAAACCAGTTGTAGGGGTTAGAGAAGGTGGTTTGATAGAGAGTGTAGTGGATAAAAAAACAGGAATATTGATCAAGTCTCAGCCAAAGGTTGAAGATGTTGTTGAAGGGGTGAAGTGGATGACACCAGGGCGAGCTCTCAAGATGAAAAAAGCTTGCATAGAACAAGCCAAAAAATTCGACAGCAAAGAGTTCTTTGAGAAGCTGAATTGTAGTATAGAAGAGGTAACAGGGGTTGACAGAAAGGATTTTATAAGCTAGGAAAAGAAAAGTGTATTAGTGGAGAAATAAAAATGTACAAGAGATTATCTTTGGTGCTTTTTTTAGTTGTGGTAATAATTCCTTCAAGAGTTTTGGCTGGTGGAGGACCTGATATTGGACTTGGTCCTGTGCAAGTTGATCCTAATCAAGCTAATTCTAACCCAATTGGGCCTCAGAACCCAATTCAATCACCAATATCTGTTCCAATTAATTCAAATCCTGTTGTTGAGAATAATATTGTTGATCCTACTCCTGAGCCTGTTCAACCATTTGGTAACGGTTTTGTTAATAGTGGTAATCAGCAGTTTTTTGGTACTACGACTACAAGCTCTTTTTCGACTATAACTAATGGAAATAATCAATGTAGTCTCAATCTATATGGTGAGATGAATAATGGGAATATTGAGTTAGAAAATGTTTATAAAGTAGAATTCAACTTTAGTACTCATAAGTGTTCAAATTATCAAGAGCTTCAAGAACAAGAGACAAAAGGGTCAAACTCGGTGCCCAGAGTTCAGTAATTAACACTTGCATACAGGCAAGGACAATTGCCACACAGCAAAATAAGGATCCAAACAAGATTTGTAATGTTCCAGATATGATGAACTCTGATTTGTTTAAGTAAGTAAAAACACCCAGTTTATTCTGGGTGGTTTTTGTTGACTTGTATAATAATTTACTATATAATTATGACATGAAAACTAAAAATTTCTTTAATGGTGTTATTGCGTCTACAATACAATTGATTGTTTGTATACCATTATCTTATCTTCTTTTGCCACTATCCTCGATTTTATATGAAGATGTTTTCAATAATTTAGAAGAATCTATTGATTCAGCTTCATATTTCTTAGGTATTCTGATTTTATCATACATGCTTGTATTTGTTTCATATACTTTGATTTATTCGCTTATTAGAAATACATATAAAAATCTTCCAAACACTTTTTACTTTAGTATAATTATGGTCACTTCATTAATTATGATTAGTTACTTTTTAATTTTTTACTAAAAAAGGTATTAGTTTAACTAATACCTATAATATTTTTAATTCTCTTTTGACCTTATTTAACGAATAGAATTCGCTTTGTCGGTAGGATATGCTTGTAAAAGATTCCAGACAACATTCGGAGAAAAGTAAATGGCGTTTGGTCTCATATCTTCACCTGTAAGCCAATTCCATAATCTAGTAGACATATCTACACAAGTACAGACATTTGAAGCTAAAGAGGTGGATGGACCATATGCTCCAGAGCATCCTGATAGTGCAGAGGGTCCAAAACTAATCAAATCTGCAGTGTTAGCAGTGATATCTGATTTTCTAAGTCCAGCTAATCTGATATTAGAATAGGTTGTAAAGTAACCTTGTTGGATTAACTGGCTTACAGTGCTCCTGTCTTCAGTTTTGTTTGTTGAAGGATTTGCTCCAGGCCACGCACTGTACGTTTTATAGTCAAAAACAGTATTTCCAGCTTTGCCAATAACTGCAAACAAAGTGTGCCCAACATCAGGAGTCCAATTACCGGGACCTATATTTGATAGATCGATAGGAGATCCGTTCCCTACAGGTCTTGCGAAAATAATTGCTTGATATTCAAACTCGATAAAACTGAGTCTTTGAGCGAGATTATTTACATCGCAATTTCCTAAATAGGGTCTTGCAATACTTCCTCCAACAGGTAATGTGAGGCATTTGCTAGAATCTTCATAAAACTTCCAGTGATAAAACCCATTTCCTAAACCAACCAATCTAAAAGATTGATAGCCATTATAGCCAGATTGATAAACGTGAGTTTGAGTACCATTGCTAGGTGTTTTGGTTGTGCTCGATAATCCAAAATTACTCCCGAATTTTTTGATTATGTAACCATAACCGTTTGTTTTTATTCCAGATTAATACCCCAAACGTAAGCTCGGGGGTGTACTTGGAAAATAATTTTTACACTTCACCTAGACTTTTCTGGGTGAATTTTTGACTGTTTATGATAAATACATTTTAATATTTGAGTATGATTAATTATTTTAAAATATATTTTTTGTCTTTTATATCAAATATATTGGAATTTATGATTATATTTCCAATATTTTATTATTTAGTTGGTTTTTTGTTTCAGCCAATTTTGATAAGAATTCAACAAATTGTCTTGAGTGAAGGAGATGTTGTTGGTATCTCATTTATTAGTGCTTTTCTTTTTTTATATTTGATTTCTTTAAATTCAATTTTAAATTTAACGAATAATAGCACTTTTAATTCTTTGATTTTGAGGAAAATTTATGAAGAAGTTGATTATTTAAAATTAAAGTTATTATTACAAACTTTCCTAAGATCTGCTGTTATTTCTATAGTGTTTTACTTAATGTTTTATGTTCTTGGGTCTTTATTTGTTCGCGACTTTTCAAGATTGAGTATTACAAGGATGTTGATTTTAATTGGAATTTTGTTCACATACTCTTTTTTTAACCTATTAATTAAATTTAATTTTGGATATAAATATGATATATATGATAAAATTTTAAATTTGAATATAAAAAAATAGCATCCGTTTGGATGCTATTTGATATTAAATAAACTAGAGTAAGTCTAGTTTATTACCTGACCATTGTTTGCTAAAATCCCACCTTGCGCTGAGTTGTATTGATTTATAAGGTTAACAAAGTTATTTGGTGCAATATTTATCCCATTAATTTGGTTACTAAAGTTTTCACCTGTAATTTCGTCCCATAATCTTGCTGCTTGTTCAGTGCAAACGCAATTGTCGAATGGTCTAAAATCTAAAACGGAGTAATTTAGGCAACCGGTAATTGTGTGGTTTTGCTTAATCCAATCAGATTTTGATTTTGATATTTTTGCCATTCTGAGTCCAATGTCTAGATTACCAATTTTACCAGTATTAATGAATTCTTGCGCTTGAGAATAGTCGGTAGTATGGTTTACGTTTGGCCCATTTGAATTAGGCCATCTACTATACGTATTTAAATCTGTCCAACTAGTTTCACTACCTGATCCGTTAGTTATGGTTTGAATTCTTGCTACTCCTAGGAACGCGTGCCCTAAGTTAGTAGTAGAAAAATTCTGACTTCCGTTATATTTTCTACCTATTAACCAAGCTTGATATTCGTCTTGGATGATTTTTTTGAATTGAAATCTTTGTGCAGGATCATTTTGATTGCATGTTTTGATCTGAACATTTACAGTAATACTTCCGGAAGCAGTGCTTAAGCATCTTTCTGGGTCGTTATATCTTCTGAACATGTATCTGTTGTTCCCTATACTTGTTGCTCTGAAGCTTTGATAACTATTGAAACCAGATTGATAAACATGGGTTAACATTTCAACATTATTATTTGATGTTGAAGATATTCCATAATTAGTTCCTGATCTTTGGAAAATATACCCATAACTATTGGTAAGAATTTCATTTTTTGATCATGATCAAAATTATTAGCATTTCTTGTTACCACATTTCCTCCATTGCTTAATTGACTATCATCAATCGCCACTCTTCGATAGTAGTCATCTTGTAGAAAACCTTCATCTCCATTTTGCCAAGGGAATACATAGTTGTAGGATGGTGGTGGAGTAGTATTTACATTGGTTATAGTAAACACTTGATCTGGATCGTTGCTGTTGCATTGCCATAGAGTGAGTCTTCTGTTTTGAATTCCTCCAGGGATGTTCATGCAATAGTTTTGGTTGTTATACCATTTGACCAGATAACGATTGTTACCAAGTGGCTGTAATACCCAGCTGGAATATCCGTTATATGGAGTTGTTCCTCTTGGGTATGCGTGTAAGTTGAGACCATTAGTTCAAAAGTTTGGAAATACAACAATTAAACAAAACTAGAATCCAATTGAAATTTTGTAATGTGCTAAATATGGAAGATTCGGAATAGTTTGGAAAATAAAATATGCTTCTCACCTAGATTATTCTAGTGATTTTTGTTGACTAGAATTTAGTGATTGGATATAATTTAATTAAAATCAAAATTGATTATTACTTATGTTATTTAACATTGCTACAAAATATTTTATCAATCATATTTTTACATTCTCGTTAATTGTTTTAGTATTATTGATTTTTAGAATTTTATCTTTGGATTTAATTTTTTGTTGAATTATAATCCATTTGCGTTATTTATGGAAATAATATTGGGAGATGGTGGCGTAAATTTTTTTAGTCAATTAATGAGAATTTATCTAGTTTCATATTTATATTTATACACTCTGATAAATTTATTTATAATTACTATTTTTAATAGAAGTATGTATAATATTGTTGGAGATGTAATTGTAAAGAGAGTAAAAAAGCTACAATTTCTTGCAGGAGATTCAATAATATTTTTTTTCCTTTCATATTCTCTGCTTGTATTTTTAAAATTAATATAAAAAATTGGAGCTATATTATTAGCTCCAATTCACTCACTTATTTATAGAGGAGGAAGATCAAATTGATCTTTTTGCTGTAATTGATTGGTTGAAATTATTGAATTTCTCACATCTTTGGGATATAGAAGTGATGTAAAATCTTCATTTGTAAGATTTTTCCACATTCTTAACGCTCCTGTTGTGCATACACAATTACCAGGTGCGTTCGCAGAAGGTATGAGATATCGACTGCAGCCCATTATGCTATCATAATTCAGAGTGGTATTGTCGTATTTTGCCTTTGATATTTCAACTGTTCTTGTAGCATCATTATAATTTCTTGCTCCATTAAGGTAATTCTTGAAAGTAGATAGGTCGTATGCGACATCCTTTTCAACGATATCTAGTGGATTTAGTGGAGTTAATGAGTTTGGCCAAGTTGAGAAAGTATTGATTGTTGAATCATCTCTGGTCCACTCAACACTTTGTCTGATTACACTACCTCCAACAACACTTGTGCTATTAACTGTCTTAACGAAACGTGATGTTGCGACCCATGAATGGCCAGTTATTAAACCAAGGACACCATCACTGTTTGTAGAGTAACCTGCAAGTAGAGTTGCAAAATATTTTGCACTACTGTTACTGCTATCTTGTAGTAATCTTAACTTTTGTGCACTACTTGATGAGTTGCAATCACTAAGATAAGGCCTTGCAACACTACCACCTAATGGTACTGTAAGACACTTGCTTGTATCTTCATAGAATTTCCAATGGTAATAACCACCTCCGAGATCAACCAAACGGAAGGATTGATACCCATTGTAACCTGATTGGTATACATGAGTTTGAGTACCATTGCTAGGTGTTTTGGTAGTACTAGAAAGTCCATAGGAGCTATTAGCCTTCTTGATTACATACCCGTAGCCATTTGTTTTTACTTCCATTCTGGCATTGGTATAATCATTAGAACTAAATAGCCCAGTTGCACCTCCATTGTATTGCTGATTTGCAGCTATACCAATTCTGATTCCGTTAGCAGCTTCGATTGCTCCAATTTGTCCATCTTGATATGGAAATACATAATTGGTTGGTGGAGTAGTATTTACATTAGTTATAGTAAATACTTGATCTGAATCGTTACTGTTGCATTGCCATAGAGTGAGTCTTCTGTTTTGAATTCCTCCAGGGATGTTCATGCAATAATTTTGGTTGTTATACCATTTGACCAGATAACGATCGTTGCCAAGTGGTTGCAATACCCAGCTGGAATATCCATTATATGGAGTAGTTCCTCTTGGGTATGCATGTAATTCTTTACCATTGGCAGGGTTGAGATCTTTGGTGGTGATATTATGACCACCACGATGCAAAGTAACACCGTAACCATTACCATCTATAGTGAACTTCCAATCATTGGTATTATCAGGCTGATAAGAACCAACCCAACCTCCAGTGAATAACTGGTTGTCTGGCATATTCACTTGTTGACCATTAGCAATCTGTAATTTAACGGTATCACCATTGTTGAATGGGATAGGATATGGATATGCCTTTGCTTGCTGACTTGTCGAAAGAAAAGTCGAACAAAAAGAAGCTGTCCCAACAAATGCTAGGGCAGAAAGTTTTTTGATGAACTTCTTCATCTGAGTTACCTCTAAATATAAATTAAGTTTGTCAGAGTTACTCTGGACTTGGATTTATTAGTACATATTTGCAACCTTGTCAATAAGAATTTGGGTGATTAATTTGATTAAATAGAAGTATGTTAGAAAATAAGATTGATAAGATATTGGTGCTTCGGGCTTTTGCTGCTACTTTGGTTTTTGTTAGTCATCTTCGGATTCCTGACTATGGTCTTTATTTGGGTGGTTTTGATCTTCGTTGGCTAATTCTGGGGGATGGGTAAAGTGTGGTGAAGATTTTTTTTGTTTTGTCTGGTTACCTTATTGGTAAGGCTTTTTGGGACAAGAGGTATACTTTGGATCGGATGGGGATCAAAGAGTTTTATTCATGGTGAGGTGTTGAGATTGGTGGATAGGGTTTTGGGTGGAGGATGGTTTGGAAGCTTGGTTGTTTTACCTGTTTCACTTGTGGTTGCTTTTGTTCTGTCGTTAATAACTTATAATTTTGTGGAGGTAAGATTTTTGAAAAAGGCACAAAAATAACCGCTTTAGTAATTGACCAAAGCGGTTTTTTGTGCTATAGTTCGCTTGAACATAGTGGCTTGCTGAACCTATCCACTATGTACCTGAAACTTCTTTTTCAGACTTGAAGCTGATTATGAACCAATCTTAATTCTTTTATCAACTTTATCTACAACACTAGCAAAACTATAATAGCATATTTATATACTACTGATGCAAAAGCATCACTATTACATAGAATATACTATTCTAGCCATGCTATTGCTATAGCTAATTACTGAAAAAGATTTAATATTGGTTCTAAGAAGCCTTGCAAAAGGAGGTGCGACTATGCACAATATTAGACCAATTCGAAAAAGGGTTGGTTTTTCTTTTGTACTCAATATTATTTTATTTGTTAATCATATATTTTGAAAACAATAAAAAAAATAATGGTGTCATATTACTGACACCATATATTGTTATTGGATTTGAGATCTTGCTGGAAGCTCTCTATCAACAATTGTTTCTAAAGTAATCAAACGATTGTTTTGTTGATTTTGTGTTTGAGTGACTTGATCAATTCGGTTCTCCAAATCAGTTTTGAGTCTGGATAACGACCCATTCGGGTTATTGAGATCGAGACTAGCCTCAATTTTGTCAAACCTCTTATCATGTTCATCCAATCTATTTGTAAGCCTTTGCTCAACACCATCGATCTTTTGAGTGAGTTTTGTCTCAACACCTTCAATCTTTTGAGTGAGTTTTGTCTCAACACCTTCAATCTTTGAGTTGAGTTTTTGTTCAACACCTTCAATCTTTTGA
>JAAUSE010000030.1 GCA_012031925.1 Candidatus Altimarinota bacterium | reverse complement strand
GATCTGTTTCAGTTTCATTTACTTCAAATCCATCTTCTAGTCCATCACCATCAGTGTCTGGATCAAATGGATCAGTTCCATGAGTTACTAGTTCTGTGTTGTTGTTGAGTCCATCATTATCAGCATCTGATGTTGGAGAGTAAACCATAGCGTCTTCACCAGAATCCACTGGAGCATCAGCTCCTACTGCTCCAAAGATATTTTGTGGTTCAGGATCTAAACTTCCGTTTTGGTCACTTCCTATTGGAACTGCATTGCAAGTGGCTGTAGTTCCATCATCCGTGCAGTTTCCTCCAACTACAGCATTACCTATTCCTAATTTGAAGTTATCATCTACTCTAGTATCTACTGGAAGAGTGAAAGTACAAGTTGTAGTGTTGTTTGCTATGCCATCGTTGCAGGAGATGGTTAAGGATGGAATTTGAGCTGTAGTGAGGGGATCTACGATGTCACCAAATAGAGTTAAGCCAAAGTCACTTTGACCAAGTTTAGTCACTCCAGAAACATAAGGCACCTGTGTCGGTGTCAAACTAGTTGGACTTGTCCAACTATAGTAGTTTCCATCAGTTCCAATATAGTGATCACCTCCCAAAGTAGCCACAGGTACAGGAACTGGAATCTGAACAGGGGATAGTGAACCAGAAGTATTTCCGTTCCCAAGTGGGCCAATTCCCCAACCCCAGACAGTACCATCATTTTGTAGTGCTCTAGCTATGAGCGAGCTGCCATCTAATTCTACATCAGTAATATTACTCAAACCAATATTGGTAAAGCTGGGGTGATCTGTGACCAGCGACCCTCCACCAAGTATTCCTGACCCAGCATTTCCTCTTGTTTGAACCTGTCCAGAAGTGTTAACAATCATCAAAACACTACTTTGACTATATCCAGTTCTAAGCCAGTCCACAACATTAGAAGCAACAAGAATAGGGCTAGGGTTAGTTCCTGAAGGCATAGACAGAGTATTAGCACTCCTACCCCAGCAATACAACTGATTAGAAGAATTTGAAGCACAGTTATCATGGAGTCTTGTAGCTCCACCAGGTGCAATGATTTGAATTGGAGAATCACCACCACCTCCAGCACCATCTCCTACATCACCACCTGCATCATTACCCCACCCATAAACAGCACCATCACCTCGCAAAGAATGAACCGCAGACCCATAAGGCCATGCTGAAACATTCACAATATTAGTTAGCCCAGGAATTTGCTGTGGATTGTAATTAATATCGTTTGTGGTAGTACCAACACCTCTATGTCCAAAATAGTTAGACCCCCAGGAAAAAGCTGCTCCATCATTTCTACTTGCCAAACTTATGTAGTAGTTAGAGGCAATATTAGTATAGGTATCATCAAAGTTCATTATTGCTGGAATATCAGTAGCACCAATCACAGTAGCATTATACCCAAGTTGCCTATACTCATTACTACCCCACACTCGTACTGTTCCATCAGTTTTGAGTACATAAATACTACTACCACCTAACTTAATTTTACTTGCGGTAGGCCCAGCAAGACTAGTTATATTAGTTAATATATTTAAATTATCACCAATTGTATTGTTTCCTGACAAACCATTATCAGTTATACCTCCATAATGGATATCATTAATAGTTTGAATACTAGCTAGGCCAGAACCAAAAGAACCTGTAATATCAGAGATCGAAGTAATAGCATTGATTCTACAAGGAAATGCATTACCACCAGGAACCGTAACAGAACCAAAGCAAGTCGGGCTTCCTATATAATAACCAGCCAAATTACCATCATTCATATATCCCCAATGATAAGCTCTAGCTGATGAATCAATAGCAAAGCTTTGAGCAGTACCTTCTGTCACTTCACCAAATCTTACAAACACTTGACCACCAACTACATTTACTGGAGTTGTTGAAAACTCTATAGCATTGTTATGACCCAACTCTCCAGCTATATTTCTACCAAAGGCACTTGCTAGACCTGTGCTGTTTAGATAGAGAGAGTGACCTTGACCAGCTTCTACGTCTAATGCTCCAGAGACTCCAGAAACCTGAATTGGGGTTGTGCTTTGATTTTGAGTCCCATTACCTAATTGACCAAATTCATTTGATCCCCATGTCCAGATAGTTCCATCATTTTTTCTAGCAATGTTATGAAAAGCTCCAGCTTCTACTTTGAGTATTCCAGTTAACCCAGGAACTTGGACAGGTGTTGAGTTGGCTAAGTTTGTTGTTGTATATCCAAGTTGTCCTTGACTATTATCTCCCCATGTCCAAACAGTACCATCAGATTTAACTGCAACACTGTGTTTACTACCAACAGAGATATGAGCCACATTGGTCAAACCAGTAACTTGGTTAACCGAAGATAAATTGGAATTTGTAGAATGTCCAAGTTGGCCACTAGTATTTAGTCCAGTTGACCATACAGTGTTGTCACTTTTTCTTAGTAGAGTGTGGCTTCTAGACACATCAATATCAACCCCACCTGTGAAGTTATCCATTGTTCTAGGAACTGCTTCGAAGGAGTAATTACCAAAACCATGTTTTTGAGCTAGACCAACATTCATCCAAACATCATCTGCAGCATGTGTGTTGAGACTAAAAGTTGATATTGTTAAAATAAGTAAAAAAAGTCTTGTTATTATTAATTTTGTTTTGTTTATAATGCTAGTCATATTTAATTGTATGGATTATTTGTAAAGGAATTTTATTAGTAAGTCAATGTTAAAATAATTATCGCAGTTTTGGGCCTTTTTGAACTATTAGCTGATATTCTTGGATAGCCACTTCAATACTTTCCTTGAGTGGTTGGCCTTCATATTGAACCCTTTCAATCATATCAGTCCAGATTTGCTCTGTTTTAACAACATCAGGTTTGTAGTAATTATCAGCATATAAGGAACCATCAGCAAAAACCCTGATCTGGTCACTAGATTTTAGCTGTTCTTCAACTATATCTTTACGACTAGCCGGAAGCTTGGTATTAGCTACAAATTGTCTTTGAGATTCAGGTAATGAAAGGTAATATAAGAATTTTTCTGCGGCCGATTTTTTGAGAGCTTGAGATGAATCGGTTTCAAGCTTGCGGTTCATTCCATCCATAAAGAAGAATCCATAAGTCTTTTTGATTTCGGGATCAAGTTGGGGTAAAGGCGCGACATCGAAAGGAAGTCGTGAGTTACGCTCTTGGAGAATATCTTTCATATAAGAAAAATGAATCATATAAGCTAGCTTACCTTCAGAAAAAGCATCTATGTTTTGTGGTGAGGCTGTATTCCAGCTATATCTAGATGAGGTTAGATCAGCAAAGTCCGTATAGAACTCAACTGCACGAAACGCTTGAGACTCTTCATCTAACTCACCAAAACCAGTTGTTGTTGAAACACCAGTCTCTTGATCAATTGTATTAGGACTACTACCAAAAACAACCTTGTTAGATTGACTGTCATACAACTGCCCTCCTGATTGAAAAAGCAACATTGGGATAATATCTTCATGTCTATTGATATTTGGAGAACCTTCAAGTCCTCTACCGCCAGTACCAAGAGAAATTGCAGAAATGTCAAAATTCTGAGTGTTTGGATTGCGTTTGTTTAACAAGGGAACATGTTTTTCCACTTCTTTCCAAGTTCGAGCAGGAAGGGCAATACCGTTTTGGGAAAGTAGATTCTTATTGAAATACAATTGCAAATTCTCTACATAGCTAGTTATCGCATAGACTTTATCTTTGTCTATAGTATCTTTAACTGCAAGATCAACGAAATCTGATTTATATTTGGCTAAAAGATCACCAGAAAAAATATTAAGAGGTGTCATAAACTCTTTGTATGCTGGCAGATCATCATTGCGAATTGTGAAAATATCTGGCCCCGCTCCTCTGGCAATATCACTGATTAGAGATTTATAATAATCATCATTATACTCTTTATCAACTAGTTGAATATCAATATTGTTATTTCCAGGAATTGCTTTGAAATCTTTGATGATATCTCCATATACCTCACTTCCATAAAATGGCTTCCACCAAACCAAAGTGACTTTTTGATTATTAATATCAACTGTTTGTTTTGGCGCTGGTCTGTTTAGAGCAAGTGCAACTATAGTAATCAAAAGAAGTGTCACTACTCCTGCAACTATATAAACATTTCTTTTTGTTTGAAAAAATTATTTATAGCTTGCATAATAGTTTAGTTGTTTATGTCTTTGATGATATTGTCAGAAATAGCTTGAATATCTGCTTGAATTGCGCTGCTAACAGGATTGATAATGTTAGAAATGGCTTGAGAGAGATATTCACCGCCTGGAGCATTACTGAGGAATTTGGAAATGACCTGAGTAAGAAGATTGAAGACTTTGTTTATAAGATTGGTGACGAACTGGGTAATAGCCTCAACAAAAGCTGTTATTACTTGATTAAAATCAAACTCACTCCCCCCTTGATCAGCACTAGCTTGTGTGGCAGCTAAGGTTGCTGGCCCACGATTGGCGTTTTGACACTCTTCATTATTGAGAGTCTCGAGGTCAAAACTATCAGCCACCTTAATTGCACCTTCAGGAGCGGTTAAAGAAGATTCTACATCACTTGATAAAGCTCCGCCTCCAACACTTTGAATATTATTTGCAGCGTTAGCAGCCCCTGAGTTACTACTTAGACCTTCAATTATTCCACCACTTACATACCCAAATGGACATTCGGAAGGAGCTTGCGAAAAAGTCTGTGTTTGAACTTTTTCTTTATTTTGAATATCATTGGCTAAGGTTTTATTGGTTTCGGTAATATTATTACTTATTTCTTCGTTGCACACAGATTTTACTAAGTTAATGTCTTTTACAGGCAATATAGGATCATTATCAAGACTCGAACTACCACCATCGTCAGTACAACCACTCAATACTGCCGCATCAACTGCAAAATTCTCTACTTTGACTTTGATTTCTTCTTGACTAGGAATAACAGAAAAATCGGCAAACCCTGTTATGTTTTCAGCTTCTGTTGCCGAGAAAAGATTTTGCGATCGAATACTGGAAAGCTCATTTGTTAGAACATTAGCTTCACGCGAGCCAGTACTACTCCCAAAGACCCCATTGCATTTTTCTTGAGGATTGTTGGTAGGTGCTACAGAGCTATCACTTCCAAAAATTTTACTAACAACTGACTCAGAACTTTCTATCAAACATTCTGAGACTTGATAAGCTTTGAGTGCTATGGCTTGGCGAAAAGCACCTATAGCGTCTTTAAGGCCATCAATTGTACCAACCCAGCCTTCAATAGCCGATAATAATTGGTCAAAAACTTTCATTATGGCGTTGATGAAAGATTTAATTAGAGCAGATAAAGCTTGTTTAAGAGCTTTTTCAAGAGCTTGCTGAGCTATTCTTGGGATGTCGCTTATGATTTTTACAACACCATTTTGTGCATTGGCTTGAACTGGAGTAAATAAATATTTGATACTTTGGCCAACTTTGGAATTGTTTGCTCTTTTTAAAAGACCCAATGAAGCATTAATCTCTCTGTGTGAACTATGATTAGCTCCAGAAATCCCTACAAACATAACAAGGGTTAGGAATGTTATTATGATTGCTAAGAATTTATCAAACCAGTTTATTTTTGAAGAAACCATAGTTAGTGAGTTATTTAGGTGTAGTCTAAAATATTTTTGTTTAGCCGTCAACTCTTGTTAATGTAATCAATATACAAAAAATACAAAGCTACAAAAAAACTAAACCCAAAGTTAGCAACCAAACTTATACTAACAGCAATTCCTGAGTCAAAGCTATTTGAGACAAGAAAATAAAGCAAAATAACTTGAATAATTAAGCCTGAATTGGAAATAATTATTGGCTGCCAAACTCGCTCTCTCACAAAGAAATATTTGCTTAGTATCTCTAAGCCTGATTGAAAAATCAAAGCAATTGAAGTTATTCTGGCTATAAGAATTATGTAGTTTCCTGTTTGTTGACCTCTCCCAAAGAGTTCAAATATCCTCATTACTAATGGCGCAAAAATTATTGTGATAATAGTTCCTAAAAAAGCTAATCCCAGTATACCAGTTGTGTATTTGCGAAGTTTGTTCCAAAACTCACCGCTATTGGATTTTTGGTTGAAAGTTTTGGCTAGATTTGGAAACGCAACGATGGTAGCTGAAGAAATTACTGAGAAGAAAACTCCTTGGATGGATAAGCCAATATCAAAGGCAGTGATTTGTCCATTGTTTTGGGCTACAGCATTGATAAGTAGATTGGATATAACAAGTCCATTGAGTAGAAAAACCCTGGGGGCAAATATTTTCCAAGTGAGCCAAAGGTCTTTTTTGTGCGTATGATAGCTAGATTTTATTGATGGTAATAGATTAGTTAGTTTATAAAACTTGTACCCAGCTCTTTTTGATTCTATAACAAAAATTACCGCAGTTGTCAGGGCACCTAACATCATACCTGTTGATGCTGAAAAATAATCATTTCTTTGGCCAAATAGTAGTCCTAGAATTGTTCCTAGATTATATATCGTACCAGCCCAAGAATAAACTAAGAATCTATTTTTTATGTTCAAAAATACTCCAAATATTGATTGTAGGCCAAAAAGTATTGGACCTAGAAGTAAAATTCTTGTGGTGGATATATAATCGTTAAAAACTCCAGCTTGAACAAAATTATTAATAGTTTGAGGACTGGTTGTAAGTCGTAAAAAATATGGTGTAAATATGAGCCCAATAAGTGACACCAAACCTAAAATGGAGATAATTGTTATAAGCATCAAGTTGATATATTTATTAGCTTCTTTGTGACTTATTTTGGAATGAATTCTAGAAGTTACTGGTAAAATAGAGCTAATCACCGTTCCCATCAACAAAAGTGAGACGATTGTATCAGGAATTTTGGTACTGGCTAGAAGTAGATCTGAGCTAATAGGATCCATTTTTTGATAAATAATTATTTGACGAACAAGCCCCAAACCTCTCGAGAAAAAGAGGAAAAAGGAAAGAATAAATACATTCTTTAGATTGGGTCTTCTTTTGATAAACCCATTTATGGTTGCAATCATTTGGATTCAGGTTGATTAATTGGCTTTATTCTGTCAACATTTTAAGTGGGTTTGATTCATTTTGCTTGGAAGTATAGTAGTAGGTTATATTAAAAATTAGGATCAAAGGAATTAACCCAATTTCAAAAAACAATTGTAAAAAGAGATTATGAACTGGTTGATATTGCCAATTTGCTAATTGAAAATTTTTATATAAATAACTGGAATATTGGCCAAGACCTATCCCAAATAATTTTTCTTCGACCTTACTATTAGAGTATGTATAAATAAATCTTTTGGTGTCCTCAATTCTATAGTTGTCGGATTCTGCAAATCTACTAAAAAATATCACTAACACAAAGACCAAAATTAATAAAGAAAATATTTTGGTGGAGTTTTTTTTGGAGAATAAGTTTTTTGTTATACTTATCAAAAAGCAAAACAAAGCTGTGCGACTAAAACTTATCAGAATTAAGATAACTGATTCTCTAGAAAATATCGAACTAATTTGCTGTTTTATATTTTTGCTAGATATGTATAACCAGAATAAAATTACTCCAAAAAAACCCAAAACATTAGGGTGACTCATTAAGCCATAACCTCTAAGAATTAGACTTCCAAATATACTTTGCTTAGCTACTCCAATCATTTCAACATACAAATATTTTTCTCCAATAAAATACAAACCTATTGATTTGCCTAAAATTATTTGATATATACTTACAAGAATATTTGTAATTAAGATCAAATAAAAAGATTTGAGGAGAAATTTTGGTAACTGTTTTTGTTTTTGAAGAATGTCCAAAATATTGATACACAGAAAGGTTGTCAGAACTGGTATACTAGAACTTAATAGATAGTGATCAAAAAAACCTACAAAAAATAATATTAAAATCAAACTTTGTTTTGATGAAGATGGAATGACAAGTGAGATGAGTTGAATAAATGTAAACAGCCAAAGTCCTAGTCTGGAAAAATTTAAAAGATATTGTGTTATAGGTAAAAGAACTAAGGAGTTATTAAGGATTATTAAAAATAAGCCATATAAAAAAATAAACCGATCCCAAATCGTTTGATAGGTTTTATTTTGGAAATGAACCAAATCAATAAGCCGATCACAACAAAATCAGAAAATGAAATAGTAATATCAACAAAATCTGAAACTTTTGGATAATAAAATACTTGGTTGAGATTAACCAATCTTGTAAAAAAAATACCTATTAATGATGACCACAAGATAATTATATTTTTGTTTATTTTGTGTAATGGTTTGCTTAACATTTATCAAAACTTGTTTGTATTACTAGCAATTCTTATCAATACTACTAAATAATGTCAAAGGTATATGAGCAGGTTATTATTTTTGAACTTTTTTTAAGCTTTGAATCATTTCTTCAATTTGAGGAGTAGAGTAATATTCAACATCGTTGATGACAATAATTTCTTTGGAATCTTCTCCTATCTTGATCTTTTCTTGATTGTATTCTGTAGGGTTATTTGGATCTGCTTGAGTATTAGATTGAGCTGGATCAATTTCTTTTTGTTGGTTGGTTTGGAAGCTGGTAACTGGAGCTGGTTTATAACTACTTGGAAGATTTTTTGTTGGTTGGTTTTTGATTGTAGTTAGGAATTGCTGATAGCGATTTTTTTCTAAAGGAGATTGAATTATTGCATGAACACCTTGATTGTTAACTTCCCAAGTTGGATTATACGGATGAAAAGCTCCTCCAACACCGTGAGCTGTATTGACAATAAGCTCATATCCACAATCATTTACTATCTTGGAGTAACTTTGACCTGCTGGAGCTACATTCGAACTAAAATAATTTCCAACTAAACCTCCATAATCAAAGTTTTCAAAGCCACTACACCAATTGGACATGCTATAATTCCAAGCAGAAATATCCATAACTAGTTTAGCTTGAGGAACAGTATTTTTGAAAATAGTTGTTACTTGATTCATTAAATTCCAAGCCTCTTGGTTGGTTAGAGGATTTTCTTGAGTATCAGCTGTATATTGAAAATAATCAGGCTCTATGTGGATGTAGACATTATCGGTTGTTAAGTTTTGTGCTATTGAATTAGCTACAGATTGATACTTGTTAAGAATACTTTGGGAATTTTGTCGAATGTAAGTCGCACCTCTCCAACACAAATTTACAACTGGATCGACATTACAATCCTGAAGCCCCCAATCTCTTCTGGCTAGGCCTGCCATAATGTAAGTATGAATGTATGGGGTTTTATTTTGATTCTGAGGTAAGTTAAAAAAATTCAACCAAGTTGTATGATATGCTTCATAATCAGTGATTATCCAAGGACTGGTGACAATATCAACGTTACTTGGACAACCAAAATCATCTAAATAAACTTCTTCCCAAGCAGCACAACCCCAGTTAACTTCTGAGTTGGGTTTTGCATATGAAGTTGTTGGCAAAAAAGCTGAAGCTAATAGGGTTAAACCAACAGCTAATGACATTATAATTGAAGTTGTTTTGGAGAACATTGGATTGTTATTTTGATTTTGATTGGTTTTGAATAGTAGTCAAACTTGATTCAAATCAATAAAACTTTATATAAGTATAACATATTACTTATATTTACGCAACAAAAAAACAAACTTGTTCATTAAACCAAAAAATTTGTTACTTTTTCTCAATTACTTTTTTAAGATCATTCATATCCGCCATTAGCATCTTTTGTTTTGATTCTTAAAGAACCAAAAAGTCGGAGACATTAGTTTAGCTCCCCAACCAACTGGTTTTCCTGTGAAGATCATAGTTACTTCTGTACCCTTATATTTTGGTAAAAAGTTAAAAGTTGTAGTGTAATCAATACCATGACTAACAGCGGAAACTTGATATGATTTGTTTTTGGAAAGCTTACTTACCCACATTTCTTCAATAGCTTCTTTGCCAAACATTATTCTGGTTTCATACCATTTGGTACCAACTTGAAAGTCTGGTTTGGTTAGAATTTTTATCTTGGTAATACTTTTAATATTTTTTTGGGCATTTTTGAGATCTGTAAAAACAGCAAAAACTTTAGGTACTTCACTATTTATTTGGATTACACACTCAATAGTCATATCAAGAATATTTGGTTTAGACAAAAACAAATGTCAACAGAATTCTTTCATGATAGTTGGCTTTAGTCTTGACTACTGAAAAAAAATTATTAAGGTTATGATTAACAGGAATTATAGAATTGGAGATTTTTAGGTGGATAAAACTGTTATCAACTCAACTCTAAAAAATATTCGTGATGAAATTAATTTTCAAAAGAATGTTTTGGTAACTTCGGAGCAAAGAAAAATTTTGGAAATAGCAGTTCATTTGGCTTTTTACAGATACGAACATATAGTGAATTTGGACTTACAAATAACATACCAATCCAAGTATGAAATTAAGAAAAAAGCAGAGAATTATCTTCATAATATTGTATGGCTTGTACAGAAATTGGTTGATTCAAACAAAACAGCAGAGATAGACAGATATTACAAAATTTTCGTTAACCTTTGCAAAGATTTTAAGAGTTATTGTAGTGAGTGGTATATTCCAATTAAACCTTGATAATCTACTCTTCCAAACTTGGAGGAGTTTTTATTATAGTCGAACTACATTAAACCATTACACTGCTGTACCTATCAAATAGGCGACAGAGTTACCTATGTTGCCAGGTTTCGCGGACGTGTAATGTAATGGTTTAATGTGTATCCTGTATATAAGAATTTAGACAGGTACTATGGAGTTTCTTATCAAAATAAACAAACCAAGAGAATATCAAAACATATGGCTATTGAAACCAAAAATCCAGCAACTGGCGAGATTTTAAAAACCTATAATAGATATAGTTCACAGGAATTAGACAAAATTCTTGATAGATCAAAATCTGCTTTTTGTGATTGGAAATTAACAACTTTTGATGAGAGAAAAAAAATTATGCAAAAAGTTGCTCATTTATTACGTGAACGTAGAGAAGAATATGCTCGATTGATCACTATTGAAATAGGTTGTCCAATTAGCCAAGCCTATTCTGAGATAGAAAAATGTGCTTTCATTACTGAGATTTTTGCTGAAGAAGCTGAAAAAATGTTGTCCAAAGAAATTATTGATTACAACACAAAAGAGGCTTACATAAGTTTTGAACCACTTGGAACCATTTTACACATTGCTCCATGGAATTATCCATTTTACTTAGTTCTTCGTCCCGTTATTCCAGCAATGATGGCAGGTAATACAGTGATTATGAAACATGCTAGTAACGTTCCACAAACTTCATTAGCAATTCAAAAATTATTTATTGATGGGGGATTACTTGATGGAGTGTTTCAAAGTATTTTAGCAACCTCATCCCAAATGAATGATATTATTGAAGATGATAGAATCGAGATGGTTGCCTTAATTGGCTCAGAAAATGCT
The DNA here is from genome assembly GCA_012031925.1 of Candidatus Altimarinota bacterium. Lineage (GTDB taxonomy): Bacteria > Patescibacteriota > JACMRA01 > JACMRA01 > JACMRA01 > JAAUSE01. The sequence continues at coordinate 1,599 of JAAUSE010000030.1, read as the reverse complement.
GGCAAAGCAGTGGCTTCAGAAGCTAGTTCACACATCAAAAAAACTGTCATGGAGCTTGGTGGGAGCGATCCATTTATTGTTTTTCCTAATTGTGATCTAAAAGTAGCTGCCGAAAATGCGGCTTACTCACGTATGCGTAATGCAGGACAGAGCTGTAACGCAGCCAAAAGATTTGTGGTTCACAAAGATGTGGTTGTTGAATTTACCAAACTTTTTAGCCAAGAGGTTGCCAAAGAAATTATTGGAGATCCTACCAAAAAAGAAACTACAATGGGACCATTAGCTACTATAGGTCAGCTTCTTGAGGTTGAGAGGCAAGTGAGTGAATCTATAAACATGGGTGCCAAAGTTGAGATGGGAGGAAAAAGAGTTCAAAATACTCAAGGGTTTTTTTATGAGCCAACCATTCTTAGTAATGTAAGCAAAGGGATGCCTGCATATGATGAGGAGGTTTTTGGCCCTGTAGCCCCTATTATCACTTTTGATTCTGTTGATGAAGCTATAAAAATTGCTAATGATACTCGTTATGGACTTGGAGCAAGTATTTGGACCAAGGATGAAGAGTTAGCTAAGAGTTTGATACCCCGCATTGAAGCTGGAAATGTATATATCAATACAGTTGTTCGTGGTAACCCCAAACTACCTTTTGGTGGGATTAAAAAATCTGGTTATGGTAGAGAATTTGGTGAATATGGTATCAAAGAGTTTGTAAACATTAAATCTGTGGTTATTCAATAAATGAAATCAAGCCCTTTATTATTAACACTCCAAAGCTGATTGCAAACTAGTTAAATTTTGTTGATATATTTGTGCTAGAGAATCTATGGAAGAATTATCATTTGGTACATTGAATTGAATTAGATTGATCCCAGCTTCATCAGCAATAGACTTTATATTAGCAATATTTTTTTGATTATCATATAGAAGATTTTTTTGTTCTTTTTGTATCAGACTATTGATTTGTGTAGATATAGTATCAAAGCTAGTTTGATCATTGAGATCTAACTCATTAATATAATTCACTTGAATTTGTTGACTCTGCAAAAACTCTAACCCTTCAAAATTAGCGTTGATTTGAGAAAGATTACAAGAGTTTAATTGCGAATAATCATCAACGATTGTTTGTAATTTTTGAACTAATTTAGAGCTATTTTGACTTATGGTTTGGCTTTGGTCTAGATCTACTGAGTTTACTTTTTGAGTCATTAATTCAACAACTTTAACTCCAAGGAAAGGATTGATTAAAAAATTTGATTTTATTTCAAGGTCAGTATTTTTTTGAAGTGAAGCCTCCAAGTCAAGAAGCTGATTATTAGAAATATTGGAGCTCACTTCTTGATTAGAGTTATTGAGAATTATTAGTTTTGAAGAGTCGATATATTTGTTTATTGAGGAATTTTCAACTAATTTGTATTCAATACCTTCTGTGAGAATCTCATCCAAAACTGAGCCTACAATTGGACTATTGGTAATGATTTGTGGCTGATTCATAGAATTAAAAAAGAGAAAAATAACAAGGATTATTATAACTCCAACAAAACCAAATAAAATTTTTTAGGGAACATTTGTAAAGTACTTTAGATATGTACTTTAAGTATG
>JAAUSE010000029.1 GCA_012031925.1 Candidatus Altimarinota bacterium | reverse complement strand
AACTATGGGGAACTCTCAAACAGAATCTTAGAAGTTACTTTGATGAGACAAAGAGCTTAACAGATAACTTGATAGAACAAATTAATAGATTATGTGTAAAGGTTTGATGTGGTTTGGGTATAACTGAATTTTCAAGTTTTGTAACTCTTAGATCGATTGAGTGAAGCTCGGTGTTTTTTAGTCCAGTAAGTTCATTACTTAAACTAGTCTTGGAATTGGTAATTTTTTCTTCAAGTAAGGCAGTTTGTTGACTAAACATTTTGTTTGACTCCAGTTGTTTTTGGTAACCATGAATACTATTTGTAAGTATAAACAAGGCAATCGCAGAAAGAATTGCATACGGAGGTGGATTTAACAGAAGTGAAGAAATACTATTTCTGTAAAATATACACAGCGCAGTTATAATTACTGTAATACAATACACATTAAATGATTTGTCGTCAAAAATAATGTGAATCTTTTTATAGAATACACTAAATCTTGTTGTAATAAGTAATACAATAGTGTATAGTAAAGTTGCAGAAACAAATTCTGCAAAATTCATACTAAAAGTCGACATTTTAACCTCCAAAAGGATAATACTAAGACTAAAATAACACATATTTTGACTTATGTCAAGCGTTATTTTAGGGTATTGGTCATCAATTTTTGGTTTGACTTTTGTTGGAAATTGTGATATGTTGATTGAGTTGATTTTGGATAGTTAAATGAGACAAAAGGCTTTGGCGAGAAACAATTACGGCTCTGAGGGTTATTTGAAAAATTTTTATTTCAAATTAATTATACCTGATTATACAAATTGTTATAAACAATTTCAAGATTTGGTTCCTGCTGTATATTCAATACCAAATTATTTGTTTGGTGATAATGAGGAAAGATTTGTTAATAAAAATAAAAACACAGAAAAGCTTTTTTTCAACAATCTATACCTTATGTTCAATCAGTATCAGGTCAAATTCTCAAAAAAGAATTAAATCTTCGATATAGAGATTATTATTTATGCTTTCCAAACGATGAAGAAATTAAAAAGGTTCAGCTTTCTTTTGATAAGATCAAGGGTGCATCATTTACATTTTTGAGAGTTGGTTTGAGATATGAGTCAACCAAATCAAAAAAGTATAAACAATTAAACAAGAGGGAGGAGGGATTTTTATTGAAACTTAATGAATTAGCTTGGAGGGTCCTTAAGAACTACAATTCAGAAAATAATACTATTGGATTTAATTGTTTTTGTGATGAGAATATAAATGCTAACAATTCTTTGGTTGTATTTTCTGATTATGCGGTTGAAAAATAATATTAGATACCCACCTTTTGCGGTGGGTATTTTTTGACAAAAGCTTTTAAGTATGTTTTTGAATATTAGTCTGTTTTGGGGTATGATGAAAATGACTGAAAATGTAATCTTGAAACCAGTAGTAAGTTTATTATTACCAGTGAATTTTATTTTGGGAAATGTTAGAGCTTTACCAACAAAAAATGATCTTCAAACAAGCTATTATATAGAGCAAGAAGAATGTTTTAGAACAGTATATCAAATATATGAAAAGATATATTATTATAAAATGATGGTAGGCAGAAAGTCTCAAGAGGAGTATAGTTTGTATACTTCCATACCATATCTTTTGAATTATGGTTTTGGTGTTAATGTTGAACATTGTGCTTTTCACCCTAGAGAAGGGGTTAATTTGTTGGAATTCAAAAAATACTCAAAGAGAAAAATAGTTCCAGATCCAAACATTATTTCAAATATTGTCATACACTTTGTTTTGGGGTATGGTGAGAATGATAACGTTTTTTCGGAAAATGATTTGTATTGGACTTATCCAGTTGATAGAGTTTTTGTACCAAAAAGAATGAAGTACTTTGGAGAATTATATTACCCTTCGCTTGAAGAGAAATCTATTTACTTATCGAATCTATAATAGATAAGTTTTGCTATATATACTACCTTTGCTTTGATGTGAAGGTTTTTTTATGGTTGACTTTTTTAAAAAATAGCCATAGTAGTTTATTGGTTATAGGTTGGTATATTAGAAATATTGGGGTTTAGTTAATGGGTATTTGTAGAGTTGATAATGTATTTGAACACTTTATTGGTGAACAGATTAACCTGTGTTGTATGGCTTCTGGTCATGGTAGTAATTTTCAAATATACTTGAAAAATGTCTAGCAGATGAATTAAATGCTAGGATTGTGTTGTTAATAAGTAACAAGGAAGATTCTAGAGCTATGAAAATTGCTCATGAGAACTGCATTCCAAGTCTCTATATTCAATATAAAGATAGAGAGAAGTGTGATGAGTTAATCCTGCAGTATTTGCGTACTTATAATATTGATTTGGTTATCTTTGCTGGATGGATGAAGATTGTAACTCCAGTTTTGATTGATGGGTTTGCTAATAGGATCATTAACATTCACCCAAGTTTTTTGCCGAACTTCAAAGGAAGTGGAGCGATTGAAAGAGTACTTGAAGCTAATGTTGATTCAACTGGTGTAACTGTTCATTATGTTACTGAAAAGGTAGATGATGGAGAAATTATAATTCAAGAAAAAGTTGAGATTTATTCGGATGATACCTTTGAAAATTTGCATAAAAGAATTCAAAAAATAGAACATAAGATTTACCCTAAAGCTATAAAACTATTTTCTAAAAACTTTCAATAAAAAATCTTTTTAGCTTCATAAAATTTGTGAGGCTATTTTTTGACTATGTTAAATAACTAGTATATAATTAAATAACTAACTAATATATAAAAACAAAATATGGATGCTTTTTTTGGGGTCTTGATATTGATTGCGGTTTTTTGGTTGATTGTGCGCTTGAGTATTGAGACTGACTCAGATAAAACTATGCCTCCAAAAAAAAGTGGTTTTGTTTTTGTGATTGAACGAGATGGGTATATAAAGGTAGGCAAACATAGTTTTTATGATGATAGCGGAGAGGTTAATGTGAGTTTGGTGAATAGCCTTAAGAATTATATTAAAATCGATAATTTGCCTAGTGATTTGAACCTTGATCTTATCTATTATCATTTTTTTGAAGATTGTTATTTGATGGAAGAGGATATTCGCAACAAACTTGATTATTATGCTGAGCTTTATAATAACCTTGTTACTAACAAAGCTAAAAAGGATGAGTATAGTAACGAAAATATTATTAGTTTGATCAAAGCTCCTGGTAGAGAAGAGTGGTATGAGTACAAAACTACGTACAAAGAGATTTACAAAAAGATTAAGGATTGGTTCGATGCAAAAGATAAGTTGAAGGATTACAAATTTGAGTGGATATTTAGCAAAACCAAAAAAGACTTGCATACTTGCGAACAGATTTTTTTGCATGAGTTACCTGATATAGAAACAAAACCAACAAGGTCTATAAGAATAGTTTAAGTTTTTGGGTGGGCGTTAATTCAAAGACATTTATACAAAGTTAATTCTGAAAAAATCAAAAAGCTTGGTTCTTGACAAAGCTGGGTTTTTGTGTTAGTTTATGCTGGTAAGATCAGAAATTTGTAATTTGAGGAATTTTTTCCTAAAGGAGAAAGAAATGAAAAAGCTATTGATTTTGGTAGTTTTTTTGTTTGCATTTTTGCTGCCAATTTTTACCTTTGCCCATTCTTCTGAGGCTGTAACTATACCGTGCTCAACCTGTTTGTATGCAATCAAACAAAAGTCTATCACACCAGAGGATAAAGGCTATGTTTGGATATCAAATAGTATTGATAAACTTCATAGAGATGCTCCCAACTTGTATGTGCATAGTTCTTTTTCACGAAGAGAAAGAGAAGATATTGAAGTAGTTTGGAATAGTATAGTGAATAGTTGGAATAAAGAATCAAAAAACTACACTAGCTGTTTTGAAAGATATTCAAATGATGGACAAGATGAAATTGTGGTGAAGTCCTTAAACGATGCAATAAATCAAGATACAGGTAAGGGTGTATGGATAGATAGGTTTTATGAAGATTCTATGGTTCTTGGTTGGGCGGTAGTCGGAGTTAAAAATACTGTCAATATAAATGCTAAATTCCTACGATCTAATTTTGATTATAATGAGTTGAGGGGTGTTATTGTTCACGAAATACTTCATACTTATGGATTGAGCCACGAGTTTGTTAATGATTTGGATGAAGAGAGTTTCAAGATAGTTGGTAATTCTGTTTATGAGGCTGGTTGGTGCTTTGAAAGAGGGGCGAGTAACAAACAACCAGGATCTTTTACTTAATGATTTGATATTGTTTACCTAGACTTAGTTCTAGGTATTTTTTTAGATTTTAACAAAATTATTTTATAAAAATTTTATGGTCGGGGTGCAGGGAATTGAACCCTGTACCTCTTGGTCCCAAACCAAGCATGCTACCGATGCACCACACCCCGTATGTGAATTTTTAAATATTTATCTAAGATGTTAAATATGTCAAGGTTTTGTAATATTTAAGCTAATCAGCACTGGTTGAAGTGTGAAAATAATAATATACATTTTTTCATAATGCAATTTAGATTGGAAGACTTAGCTTTAGTAAATGTTGGTGATTTCTTAAAAATAGCTTGACTAAATTTGAGAAATTTGTTTTGCTTGCAAAGCTACTTGTAAATATTTTTATTGTATTGAATTGTAGTTATTTTACAGCTGGATTTTAGAAATGGTGTAGAGATCAAATTTTGATTGATTTTAGATTTTGTTGATTATTTGGATAAGAATAGATGTAAGATTTGTAGAATAATGAGAAAAAATTTGTATTAATACACTCCTAAATTGTAAATTCAATCATTAATTAATGTGGATAATAATATTAATATTATTCATTGTAAGTTCAAAAATCTGTGAAAAATTAAATCATAAGAGTATACAGAGGATGCCTTGGGAGTAAATGCCGATGAAGGACGCGATACACTGCGATAAGCTTAGATCAGGCGTGTGTAGCCACTATGAATCTAAGATTTCCGAATGGGGAAACCCTGCTAGAGTAATGTCTAGCTAAACTAGTTTAGTAACTAGTTAATTGGTAACCTGCTGAAGTGAAATATCTCAGTAAGCAGAGGAAAAGAAACAGACATTGTTGATTCCCTTAGTAGTGACGAGCGAAGGGGGAGTATGCCAAAAACTTGAGATTGTCTTTGATTCGGATTGTATCTATCAACTTCGGTTGATCTTTATTTGAGGAATCAAGCCTGGTAAGGGGTATAGACGCTTGAGGGTTGTGGGAGATTACGTTCAGTTCTTACAGGCTGAGGATAGGTTTACAAAACATATAAATAGCAGAATAAGTTGGAAAGCTTAACTATAAAGGGTGATAGTCCTGTATGTGAAGTTTATATGTTACCTATTGGTAATTTTTCCCAAGTACGACATGGACACCGAGAAGCCTTGTCGGAATCATCCGTGACTACGCGGAAAGGCTAAATACATTTACTCACCGATAGTGAACAAGTACCGTGAGGGAAAGGTGAAAAGAACCCCGGTTAGGGGAATGAAATAGATCCTGAAACTGTATACTTACAAGGAGTGGAAGCGGGTATTTATATCCGTAACTACGTGCCTATTGAAGAATGATCTGACGAGTTAGCTGTGTATGGCAAGGTTAAGGTCGATTGTGACTGGAGCCGTAAGTGAAAGCGAGGGTTAATTGCCCGATTTAGTCGTACGCACTAGACCCGAAACCCGGTGAGCTACCCATGAGCAGGTTGAGTCTAAGGTAATACTTAGAGGAGGACCGGACCCGTATCAGCTGCAACTGATTGGGATGACTTGTGGGTAGAGGTGAAATACCAATCGAACTGGGTAATAGCTGGTTCTCGCTGAAATAGCTTTAGGGCTAGCCTTGAGTTAAGCGGCAGGGAGGTAGAGCACTGAATGTGTTGAGGGCCCTTGTGGTACCTCGCACAAACAAACTCCAAATTCCTTGTTTGTGTTTCTCAGGAGTTAGGCTGTGGGATCTAAGTTTCATAGCCAAGAGGAAAACAGTCCAGATCGTCGTATAAGGCCCCAAAATTTTAACTATAGTGTAAAAGAGGTGGAGTTACTCATACAACCAGGAGGTTGGCTTAGAAGCAGCCATCCTTTAAAGAAAGCGTAACAGCTCACTGGTCAAGTGATTCTGCGCTGATAATATACGGGACTAAGTTAAATGCCGAAGACACGAAACGTTTTTACGTTGGTAAGCGAGCGTTCTTGTTGCGCTGAAGCATAAGAGGAAACTCAGTGTGAAGCGACAAGAAGTGAGAATGTCAGAATTAGTAACAGATGATGTAAAGTGAAAAACTTTACCACCAAAAATCCAAGGTTTCCTACGCAACGCTTTTCGTCGTAGGGTAAGTCGGGCCTTAGGATAGTTTCGAATGGAGCTATCCGATGGACATACGGTTAATATTCCGTAACCGACTACAAATGTGATGAAGGGACGCAATTTGGTACGTAATGCGGCTTTTGGCTATTGCCGTTGATGCGAATAGATCCATGAAGTTTAGCAGTAAATCTGTTAGACCTATGCTAGCTACCTCTGGGTAGTAGGGCTCGGATTGAATCAAGTCTGAATAATGGAAACATTAAAATTACTGAACCAAGTTGCCAAGAAAAGCTTCTAAACTTAGTTTGTAGTCGTCCGTACCGCAAACCAAAAAGGGTGGATGAGGAGAGAATCCTAAGGTGAACGGGTGAATAATAGGTTAGGGAACTCGGCAAAAAATCGGTCGTAACTTCGGGATAAGGCCTGCCTGTCTTGTACAGGCTACAACAAAAGACTGGGTGCTGACTGTTTAACAAAAACATAGCTCCGTGCTAACACCAAAAGTGGATGTATACGGGGTGATGCCTGGCCAGTGTCGGAAGGTTAATGGAAGCGGCGCAAGCTTCTTCCTGAAGCCCCGATGAACGCCGGCAGTAACTATAACTGTCCTATGGTAGCGAAATTCCTTGGCTCATGAGTAGAGTCCCGCACGAATGGCATAACAAGCGCCCAACTGTCCCAACCATTAACCCGGTGAATTTACAAAGGGAGTGAAGATGCTCTCTACCCGCACCAAGACGGAAAGACCCTATGAAGCTTTACTATAGGTTGTCGTTGTTGTATGGTTATACTTGCTCAGGATAGCTGGGAGACTTTGAAGCGGATACTTTGGTATTTGTGGAGTCAACCTTGAGATACCAGCCTAGTATTATTGTATGACTAACTCGTGTGTAACTAACACGAGAACAGCGGCTGCTGGGTAGTTTAACTGGGGCGGTTGCCTCCTAAATAGTAACGGAGGCGTCTAATGGTCAGCTTACCTCGGATGGAAATCGAGGCTCAAAGTACAAAAGCATAAGCTGGCTTGACTGCAAGACCTACAAGTTACGCAGATGCGAAAGCAGAGTTTAGTGAACCGACGGTAGCATGTGGATGCGCCGAAGACCAACGGATAAAAGTTACTCTAGGGATAACAGGCTGATCTTGCCCGAGCGTTCACAGCGACGGCAGGGTTTGGCACCTCGATGTCGGCTCGTCTCTTCCTGGGGCTGTAGAAAGTCCCAAGGGTTTGTCTGTTCGCCAATTAAAGAGGCACGCGAGCTGGGTTCAGAACGTCGTGAGACAGTTCGGTCCTTATCTGGTGTGGGCGTGCGAAAACTGAAAGGTCGGATCTCTAGTACGAGAGGACCGAGATCCATAAGCCTCTGGTGTACCAGCTGTGATGCCAATTGCATTGTTGGGTAGCTATAGCTTAGTTTGGATAACCGCTGAAAGCATATAAGCGGGAAGCCGTCCTTAAGATTAGTTTTCGTTTTATATCTTCGGATATAATGAAGGTTCCTGGGAGACCACCAGGTATTTATGATTTGTTGTTTGATTGGAGAAAGCTTGCTTTCGATATGATATTAATAAATTTTTATAGGCCATAGGTGTAAGGTAGGTAACTATCTCAGCCAAGTGGTACTAATCAACCAAATTTTGATTTTTTGTAGGTTTTTGGACTTGTAAAATAATTGGAATAGTTTAGATTCTAAAATCCAGCTGTAAAGTATTTAATATCTTACACAAATACCCTATCAAGGGGTTTTATTTATTGTTTATATAATTGTAACAAGATTTTTAAGATGAGGAAATAATTATTATTTTTTGAATATATTTTATTGACAGTATAGTGTGGTTGCCTTATTATAGCTTATAAATCTAATCTTAAGATACTATGACACAATCAATTGAACCCAACATTGCAGACTTAGCTAACGGTTGGTTAAAAAATTACCAACTGGATTACAAACTAGAACAAGAAAGTCTAAATGATGAAATAGACAAAGCACTTAATGATTATTATTCTAAAAATGGTGGTGTAGGTGGCAACATACCCGACACCAAACTATTATTGCAAGATAAAAACCTTCACTTTTACCCAATTCTGATTGAATACAAAGGATATAAGGACAAACTCGAAAAACTAGATGGTGAAGGGCAGGTTGAAAATAAAACTACTAAAAACGAATCTAACTTTAAAAATATCAATGGATACGCCGTAAATGGTGCTGTTCACTATGCAAATGCGTTACTTCACCATACTAACTATACTGATATTATCGCAATTGGAATGACGGGCTATAAAGATGAAAGTGGGAAAATTCAATATGAAATTGGTGTGTATTTTGTTTCAAAAAGCAACTTGGGTGTAGGGCAAAAAGTTGGTGAATTTTCGGATTTTTCTTTCTTGGCAAAAGATAATTTTGACGCATTTATAGAACAAGTAAAAAACTTGAGTCTCTCACCAGAAGAACTTGAAAAACTAAAAGAACAAAAAGAACGAGAAATTGATATTAGCCTAATTAGATTAAATCAAGATATTTACAAAAATGAAAAAGGGCTTGGTGAAAATGACCGTGTGTATTTAGTCGCCGCTTCTATCATCGCCACACTTGGAATTCCTGGTAAAGTATCTCCACTCGAAAAAGCTGATTTATACTCCTCTGAAGAAAATGGAAATTCTGATGGCGACATAATGGTGCGTAAAATAACCGCATTTTTAGAAGCAAAATCTCTACCTAAAGAAAAAAAGGAACTCATAATTAGAACTCTGCAAAATACCTTAACCACCGAAAATATAAATAGAACCCACAACGGTGAAAGTCAACTCAAAAGAGTATTTACCAAAATTGTCGATGATCTTGGAATTTATTATAAAATTGGTTTGACTACAGATTTTACAGGTAAACTGTTTAACGAAATGTACGGATGGCTAGGTTTTACACAAGACAAACTTAACGACGTAGTGCTAACACCATCTTATGTTTGCAATTTACTGGTTAAACTCGCTCGTATAAATAAACATTCTTATGTATGGGATTTTGCTACTGGTTCGGCAGGGCTATTGGTTGCCGCGATGAATGAAATGCTCGATGACGCCAAAAACACAATTACTTCTCCACAAGAATTGTCTCAAAAAGAGTTAGAAATCAAAGCAAATCAATTACTTGGGTTAGAGCTACTTTCTAGTGTTTACATGCTTGCTATTCTCAATATGATTATGATGGGTGATGGTAGCTCAAATATACTCAACCATGACTCATTATCGTTTGATGGTAAGTACGGATTCGGGAACCGAGATCAAGATTTTCCAGCAGATGCTTTTATACTCAATCCTCCATATTCTGCTAGTGGTAATGGTATGGTGTTTGTAAACAAAGCCCTTAACATGATGAAAAAAGGATATGCCAGTATCATTATTCAAAACTCAGCAGGAAGCGGTAAAGCCAAGGAATACAATAAAAATATCCTCAAGAACAACACGTTAATTGCTAGTATCAAAATGCCCGTGGATGTATTTGGAGGTAAAGCAAGTGTGCAAACAAATATTTATGTGTTCAAAGTAGCAGAGAAACATCATAAAGATGAAATGGTAAAATTTATAGATTTTAGCAATGATGGCTACACCAGAACCAACCGCAAAAAAGCCAGCAACAACTTGAGAGATACTGATAGAGCCAAAGAAAGATATGAAGAACTAGTCGATTTGGTACGATTTGGCAAAAGTAAACTAAACATTTTTACCGAAAAAGAATATTACGAAAACACGATTGACCCAGAGAACGGTGCAGACTGGAACCAAACATCACCCATCGACACCAAGCCAACTCTCAGTGATTTCAAAAAAACCGTTGGGGATTATCTGGCATGGGAAGTGAGTAATATTATCAAACAACAAAATCAACAAGACGATCGACTGGGAAAATAGATGCCCTGCTTAACAAGAAATTAGAAAATGTTGAGTGGGGCGAATATAAACTAGGAGATTTGTTTGAAGTGAATAATTGGACTTATGGAAAAAATAAAATATATAAAACACAATTAAATGAACCTAGTAAAAATTCAATTTCTGTGATTAGCGGAATAACACAAAATAATGGTATTAATTATTATACTATAGACAAATTAACAGAACAAGAAATCTTCAAAGAAGAATTAACAATTTCGACTAGAGGTGAATATAGTGGAACAGTATTTTATCACAGCGAAAAATTTGTTTTAGCAAATAATATTTTAGTTATGAAAATGTCAAATTTAACTAAAAATCAAAAAATATTTATTGGTTGTCAAATAAATTCATTATCTTATGGTGGTTATAGCGGATACCCAAGAAAAGAAACTTTAAAAAATGACAAAATACAATTGCCAACAAAAAATGGTGAGATTGATTTTGAATTTATGGAGAGTTTTATAGCGGAGCTGGAGGCGGAGCGAGTGGCGGAGCTGGAGGCGTACCTAGTAGCCACTGGTTTGCGTGACTATAATTTGACTACTGAAGAAGAAAAAGTTTTGGAGCAATTTAAAAGTGGTGACTTTAATTGGGGCGAATTCAAAATTGGCGAATTATTTAATATTGCAACTGGTAGAGATGTTATTATTGGTAGAGTGGTCAATGGAAATATTCCTTTAATAAGTCATCAACATAATAATAATGGTATAACAAAAAAAATTACTCAACTAACTAACAGAAGATTATTTGATTTCAATAATACCTTAGCATTAGCTGATCGAGGAGTATTTTTAGCAACTACTCAGAATGAAAACTTTCATATTGGAACAAGGGTTAAAGCTTTAAATTTTAAAAGTGGAGATATATTATTGGAAAATAGACTATTTCTTGTTTCATCAATTAACAAACTTCAGGTTTTGTTTACTGACTATTCAGATAATGCAACTGATGATTTACCAAATCTGAGTATTCAACTTCCAATCAAAGATAATCATGTTGATTACGATATTATGGAGTTGTTGGTTTCCGCAATTCAAAAGCTAGTGATCAAAGATGTGGTGCTGTACGCTGACCAAAAAATATCCGCTACCAAAAGTGTAATTAAAAAGCATAATACTTAACTACTAAATGTCACTACAATTTTTTTTGAACTTTGGATTTGAGGCTTTGGAATTGACAGAGTATCATTGTACTCATATGTATCTTGATACTTTGAGCGAAGATGAAAAAGATATGATTATTGAGATTATTGATATATTTTTTCGAGATAATAAACAAAATAAATTTTATACTGAGTTTGATAAAAGAGAGGTTTTTGGAACTAAAAAATGTTTTATTGGGGGATAGTAAAAGATTTTGTTTTGTGTGACAAGCTTTTCAATACTATCGAAGATATTAAAAAATCTGAACATAAATTCAAACCTCACGTTACCGTAAGAAATGGTGAAACCAATTTTTCTGGAACTATTGATAGATATGTATTGATCGAAAAGTATGATAAGACGGTGAATTTGTTGAAAGTTTGGAATTTAGAGTAAATTAATTTCATCTATTCAGTACAGTTTTCTATAGGCCATAGGTGTAAGGATAGTAATATTCTCAGCCAAGTGGTACTAATCAACCAAATTTTGATTTTTTGTAGGTTTTTGAACTTGTAAATAATTGAAAAATTTAGATTCTAAAATCCAGCTGTAAAGTATTTTGAACTCACCCGAGAGGGAGTTTTGTTTGACAATATCATAAATCTGAGCTATGTTAATTATAGTTATATCGGAGAAAGTAGATGAGTGATGAAGAATCTCAAAGTCTTATTGCTAGATTTGAGGGTAAAGTATCGATTGATAAACTTAACATGATTGTTGAATTAATCAATGATCAAGCTATTGAAATAGAAAAACTTAGATCTAAGCTAGATAATAGATACGAGCATCGTATGAGTTACTTAACTTGGTGTTTGGTTAATCCTGTTTCAACAGTAATTATTCCTATAAGTTTGGCATTTGTGCTTGATTTTTGGGTTAATGGTTGGAGTAGGATTACCTTGACAACACCATCTAATTGGATCATTCCTTTAGTGGTAGCTGTTTTGAGTTTTTTTATTTCATTTGGAAACAAATTGTACCAACTTATTCAAGAAAGAGGTGATAGAATGTTAAGTGATATACTACGAGCTGAAATCAATGGAGTCGCTCTCAGAATCGAAAGAGAAAGAGAGCAGATTAGAATTAGAGAAGAAAAAGCTCGTCGAGAAGAAGAAAAAGCTCGTCGTGAAGAAGAAAAAGCTCGTCGTGAAGATGAAAAAGCTCGTCGTGAAGAGGCTCTGAAAAGACAACAAAGTCTTGATGATATTTTGCGTGAGCTGACCAAAGATGTTTCAGCACTCAAAGCTAAATCTTGATTTGGTAATTGTTATACATTATCTCTAGTGTCAAGCTAGAGATATTTTTTGGTTGTAGAATTGTGAAATAGTTTAGATTCTAAAATCTAGCTGTAAGATATATAAGACCCTAAAAAGACGGCTTTTGTTTGACATTAATTGCTTTATGTGATATAAAAGATTAGTTTCCCAGAGGTTATTATGAGTTTGAATGCTTTGGATAGGAAGAAATTTCTAAATTTGTGTTTGAAAAAAGTTTCATATAATGGGTATATACAGATGGAAAATCTTAGGAATAATTCTTCTTATAATTTGGATAAATTAAATATATTTACGGAATATGTAATTTGTGGAGCTTGGGCAGCAAATAATTATCAAGTACCAAGAAATACACAAGATCTTGATTTACTTGTCGAAGAAGACAATTTGGATAGAATTACTGAAGAAATTCTTCACATGGGATATCATTTTGACTTTGATTTATATGTACCACCAAAGGAAACAATTTCGCAAATATATGGAAAAAGGTTTTTGTATTCATCTGATAAGCTGGTCAAAAATACAATTATTGATGTTTTGACTTCTCCTGATGAATGGGTTTCTGATGCAATACGAGATAGACAGTACGATAATAGAAATAACCCTATTATTTCTATTCCTTATTTAACTTTGATGAAGATTGAAGGGAGGGCTAAGGATTTGGCAGATTTAACTGAGATTTTGGGTTTGGCTAGAGGAGATGTGCTGGAAATGACAAAAAAGGTTATTGAAAAATATCTACCTAACCAAATTGATGATTTAGCCACAATAGTTCTACTTGGTAAAATTCAACATGGAGGTTAAAATTTTATGAGAATATGTTAACTTGTTAGAAGAGGTGATAGAATGTTAAGTGATATTCTACGAGCTGAAATCAATAGAGTCGCTCTTCGGATTCAAAGAGAGCAGGAGGCTCAAAAAAAATTCAAAAAGAGGAAGAGAAAATTCGACGTGAAGAGGCTCTGAAAAGACAACAAAGTCTTGATGATATTTTGCGTGAGCTGACCAAAGATGTTTCAGCACTCAAAGCTAAATCTTGATTTGGTAAT
>JAAUSE010000028.1 GCA_012031925.1 Candidatus Altimarinota bacterium | reverse complement strand
TTCAAGAATCTTTAGTTTTTGGCTGTAATCATACATAATTCTGGGGTGATATTTCTCTTAGTTGTTTTAGCTATGAGTTCATAGCATATTTAGATCATCTTTTCCAGAATGTGTTTGAGCGAGTGCAAACCCCAGCACATTATATTTGACAAAATAGGTTTGGCTTGAGAAGATTGTAATTGTCATAATTAGTGGAAAATAATGACTACTTCTACAGCTGAAACCCCTTTGATGGCTCAAGATCGTTTGATCAAACCTTTGATTAACACAACCAAAACTCAAGAATATTCGTATGTCTCCAGCGAGAATGGATTATTAGATGGTCACAATATTATCAATGATAATACCAATATCACCGATGATATCAACATCAATATTCCTCGCAATATTAGTCAGCTCAAAGAATTCTTGAATTTGTTTTCTATCAATACAAATTCCTGGGGTCAAGGAGAGGCTAAACATCTCAAAGATTTACTTAGAGAAATCAAACTAGGAATTGTAAATTTTTCATTTGATGATGATCTTAGATTATGTAGAAATGTTTCCATTGCCAGAATAACTGTAACAGCTTTTCAACATCAATTAGTTGAGAGCAAACAAGTATTTTTGGACACTAAAAAAGACTACAAAAAAGTATCCGCTTATTCGCGAGAACAAAATCTCACACCAACATCCAAAATTCTAGATGGTATGAGGTTTCTCAAAAGAAATCAGGACACAATCAACAAAAAAATCCAAAAAGGTTCATCAGTTTCTCTAATTGCCAGAAAAGCTTTGGTTAACGAACTTCATCTTGATGAGAAATATGTCATCAACGATTTGCAGTTCGCACCAAGTTTTATTCAAAGAAACCTGCAACCCAAATATGCCCAATCATTTCCAAATCTTCTAACTGCCTATACTTTCTATTTTTTTAAGGTAGATCTTGGAGATTTGTTTAGAGATAACCAATCAACAAATAACTTCTTCAAAAACAGCTATGTAGATGTTGGAGATAGGCTCATCACCTTTTTTCAATGGAAGGTTATGTAAAAACACCTAGCCACTCGTTTAGAGGGGCTTTTTTCGTTCTAATTTACAAATCAATTTCGATCCCAACAGGGCAGTGGTCACTTCCATAGACTTCGTCGAGAATAAAAGCCTTTGTGAGTTTCGGTTTCAAAGATTCACTGATCAAAAAATAATCAATTCTCCAACCAGCATTGGTTGCCCTAGCGTTGCGGAAATAGCTCCACCATGTGTATTTGACTTCTTCTGGATGCAAATTTCTGAATGTATCAATCAAGCCTGCCTCAACAAAGTTGCTAAACCCTTCACGTTCTTCGTCGGTGAAGCCATGCTTTCCTCGATTAGCTTTATCATTCTTTAAATCAATTTCTTGATGTGCAACATTAAGATCTCCACAAAAAATCACTGGTTTTTTCTCTCTAAATTTTTGCAATATTTTAAAAAAGCTGGATCCCATTTGTCATATCGATAAGGAATACGACTAAGATCTTCTTTGGAATTTGGAGTGTAAACTGTTACCAAGAAAAAATCATCATATTCAAGACCAATTACACGACCTTCTTTGTCCAAATCATCTACACCAAGGCCATATATAACAGTAATAGGTTCAGTCTTGCTAAATATAGCAGTTCCACTATAACCCTTTTTCTCTGCACTATTCCAATATTTGTAAGGGTATTTCTCTAGTTTTAATTCAAGTTGATCTGGACTTGCTTTGGTCTCTTGAATACAAATAATTTCTGGGTCTTGGTCTCGAACAAAATCCTCAAAACCTTTTTTTAAAATTGCCCGAATACCGTTAACATTCCAACTAATAATTTTTTTTGACATACATTATACAATTAAACTTCCAAAATAAAAAACAACAACAAATAAAGTTATATGATACACTGAAGAAATAAGCAATTTTGGTCTATAATTAACAGTTGACTCACTATGAACTATAGCTCTAACAGCCCCAAAAATAAAATCCCAAAATATTAAAAACAACAGACTCTTATACCAATAATTAAAATTCAAAAAGCCCAATACTGTCATTAACTGCAATGAAAAAAACCCAAAACCCAACCAGTACAATATTACATAACGCCCTTTGTTAGTTCCAAGATTCAAACTACTAACTAGCCCAACAGAAAATGCGGTAAAACCAAGCCAAATCTGACTTGGCAAATCAATTATAGTTTGCAATAAACTATTTTCAACCACCGCAAAAGACGACAAATCGAGTAGAGAAACCAACGAAAAAGTAGTCAAACTAAGCAGAATCATCTCACCAATCAGATAAGCTTCTTTGAGAAATGATCTTTTAAAGAGTCTTTCATTGACCAAAAATATCAAAAAAGCAATCGGTAAAATTATTAAAATCGACGTGAAAGTGTACCCCAAAAAATTAAAAGAATCATTATTAAGTCTAAGGTAATAAATAATTGAAAATACAAATAGTAGATTAGATTGAGCCCAAACAGATAATTTGCGAGTAATTTTCCAGTCAATGAAATAACAAAATAATCCAGATATTATCATATAAATTATCAGGATTATCAAACCCAACTCTCTCACACGAAGTCCAGTGTAATTAGTTATAATCTCAGGATAAGTTGTCGCCACAAACATTGCAAGTGCTACTCCACTGAGCTTGACACTTGCAAAAAATTGTAATATTTTTTCAAAACCCCCATTAGCCTTCTTCCCAAACCAGGTTTGTTAGTGTTTTGAGTCAGTTGATTCTGTTCCATTAACAAGACATTACAATAAGCATGAGATTCTGTCAATATCTTGACCAAAGAGTATTTTTGTGCTATAAACTAAATATTGAGTTTGGAAAAATACTTGAATAATTCAAAAAAACCTAAAACCACTAGCCAAATTAAAAAAACAAATAACTCTGTTTGGTTAGGCACTACTAAATCTATCACATTAGCAATATTATTTGCCTTTGGGATCAGAGCATTCATAGCAGAAGCTGTATATATCCCAAGTGGGTCTATGCTCCCAACTCTTGAAATAGATGATAGATTATTAGTGGAAAAACTTACTGGAAAATTTCAAAAGTATCAACACAGAGATATGGTAGTATTTGAGCCGAGTCAAAAAAATATTGATTTATCTCAAAACATCTGCCCAATCAACAAAAATGATAACTTTATCAAAAGAGTTATTGCTGTCCCAGGGGATATAATCTCTATTGAAACAAAAAAATCAGAAAACAAAATACTTCAAGGTCTAGCCATCAACGGTAAAATAATTGAAGAAAACTACCTAAAGGAGTCTAATTTTCAATTTCCCGTTAACCAGCTTCCAATGAAACTTGCTAATGACGAATATTTTGTTATGGGTGACAATAGAAATAATTCTTGTGATGGCAGAGTTATCGGTACCATCAAGCATGATCAAATAATTGGAAAAGCAGTTTTTCGATTCTGGCCAATTAATCAAGTAGGCAACCCTTACAACTAACACCCTTTACAGTCTAGAAATTCTAGGCTGTACTTTTTTTATGAATCCAATAATCAAAAAATTTCAAGAAGCCAAAAATAATAACAAACTTGTAATTCTCGAAGGCTTTCATCCAATCAAGCATGCACTTAGATTTGGTGCGGTAATTAACAAAATATACACCAACGATATAAAGAATCTTAATCTTCTGATTCAATCCAATTCACCAGATCTGACTGATCAGTTTCAAAAAAAAGTAACCCTAATTGATACTGAAATTTATAACCAACTATGCAAACACACACCAAAAACTTTTGCAGTAGCTATAGCCTCCAAACCTCAATACTATTTTGAAGAATCAATAAAAAAACCTGGTGTAGTTGTGTTTTTAGAAAACATAAAATCTTTGGATAATTTTGGTGCTGTTGTCAGAGTTTGTGCTGCTAGATCTATATTAGCGGTTTGTTTGTCAGGTACAATCGACCCATTTCACTCCACCTGCCTTAGAGCATCAAGAGGTTTGCATTTTGCAATTCCAATTTTCAAAATAAATACCTTACCCAAGACATCCAAATCAATAATAGTTTTTGATGAAAATGGAACAAATTTAACAAAAAATAGCTTACCTAAAAATGCTATTTTAGTCTTTGGATCAGAAAGAGTAGGAGTTAGCAGCTTAACAAAAGAAAAAGCTGACAAAATCGTATGTATACCAATGCAACCAAAAGTTTCTAGCTTGAACTTAGCTACATCGGTTGCTATAGCAATTTATTCATAAGGAAGATTTTTCAAAAAAGCTATTTGATAAGGTGCAGAGTGTTTTGGTTGACGACAAAATGAGAATTAGTTTATTATCAACATTGCATATGCTAAGCCTAAAAAAGTCTGCAGAGCAGGATACTGGAGAAAAAGTCCTACAAGCTGCTTTTTTCCTAGAAAAAGGTTTGACTGAAACTATTCAAGATTACACACACATTACTTTGTCTCAGTACAAACTACTTGCTGAATTATCAATGATTGAGGAAAGCTCCCAGAAAGAGCTCTCTAAACTTCTTTCTATATCTCGTCCAGCTGTTAACAAGTTAGTTACACTTCTTGCTAGAAAAGGATTTATTCTCATCCAAAATTCTCAAGTAGACAAACGAGAAACCAAAATTACTGTCACCAAAGAAGGAATGCACCAGCTAACAGATGCTAGTATTATTGCCAAGAATTATTACAAAAATTATTTTAATAGGCTTGCACCAGAAGAAATAAATCTTCTCGGAGAGATCATAACCAAGTTATAAAAAAGGTGTATCCTTGTACGATACACCAGAGAACCTAATTAAAAAACTATCCAATATACAGGATACACATTAAACCTTTACATTACACGTCCACGAAACCTGTCAACATAGGTAACTCTGTTGCCTATTTGATAAGTACAGCAGTGTAATGGTTTAATGTAGTTCGACTATATTTACCAATTTTGAGGAATTGGAAGTGGGGGATTGGGGTATAAGCAACAACTACTACAACTAGTAGCGTCTTCTTGTTCAAATGGGTTTTCTCCAAAATGAAACAAAAACAATTCACTGGTTACACCCTTTATATCTTTCAACCTTTCCCCAATCAAAAAAGGATAGTGATAAATTTCTCGATTTATGTGTTTTTCAAATTGTTTCCAAAGTGGATTGATTTGCAAAAAGCATGAAAGCAAGCGTCTGCAGTTGGTGTAAAAGTTAGATCAATTTGTTCACCATTAGGAGAATAACTAAGCAATAAAGCAAAGGTTTTTTGCATCCACCTGAGACCTTGTTTTACTTTTTCCAACTCATAGCGTTGTTTCCATATCATCAATTCTGCAATTGGCCCAAAAGCATTCCAATTTTCTAAGGTATTACCATAAACATCTGTGTAAACAAAGTTTTCAATCAACTGCAAGTTTTTTTCTACAAATGATCGTTTTGCTTCATGCAAATCAACAGGTTTGCACAATTTTTCAATCTGCATAAGAAGAAACCTCAAAAATAAAAAATCACCGCTATTTAACAAATAGACGGCTAAAAACAAACCAATCATAACTGACTTCCTTTTAGCCATTTACTTATCACCAAAATATAATTTCATAGAATCCTTTTTATTTTCGAACTCAACCAGTCTAGTCCATTGATCAATAGGTTGAGCTTTTCGTAAATCAATTCGTTGATTAATTTCAAAAAGATTATCTTGCAAATCATCCTCAATTAATGAGAACTTATAAAAACTAATACTTTGGTTGAATGGAATTTTACCCAGAATCAAATCATCATTCTCTATAACAAAACTGTTTATTAAATCATTTTCTACAGACTTGTTAATAATAAACCCAACTGGCAAATCAATTTCTTTGCATAATTCTTTTATTTGGTTAGCAATTTTGATACTATTTTTGACTGGTTCCACAACAGTAATTATCATGTCTACACCCATAAAAAGACCATAAGAAAGCATATCAACACCAGCAACTGAGTCTATGAGAATCACTTCACCTTGATTGGTTTTTATTTTGGGCAAAATGAACTTTAAGGGCGCAGAGTGAGAGTGACCACACTTACCAGTATACAAATTATTTTCGTTTCCTAGACCTGTTAACATCAAACTAAGGTTACTGTTTACCGATAAACTTAATTCTTTAAAAACTTTAGAATCTATTTCATACTCTGGCAGCTTTTTCTTGAGAAGGTCAAACCATTTTTCAGATTTCTCCATCTCAAAGGTTTCTCTAAACAAAATATGATTATCAGCAATAGTATCAAAATCTCTTGGCTCATAACCAAAATGGTCAATCAAGTCCATATTAAAGTCTTCATCTATTGCCAAAGTTTTTTTAGTTCTAGCAAAATAACTAGCCAGAATCCAGCTAATTGTACTTTTTCCACTACCACCTTTTCCTAAAATTGCTAATTTCATAAATTATCTGCATTTCTTACAAGTACTCATCAATTCAAAAGTATCCGCTTCAAAACCAATCTCAATCCTAGACTGAATTGCTAATAAGGTTGATTTGTTTAGATTAAGACAAGAGATTTTGTTACATTTTTTACAACAAATGTGTTGATGATTTTTATGATCCACTTTGGTCCAATACCTTTTTTTATTGACTTGAAAATAATAAATATTATCCATCAAATCCAATTGTCTATAAATACTAGTTTTGTTAGGTAATATAGAATATTTCGCTAATTCTCTAGCTATGAAATCAAAATCCAAAAATAAGGACTCAGAATCAAAATCGTCAAAAATTTTTTGAATGCTTTGATTTAACTCAGTCTTGTACATACAACCATTACAAATTACAGCATAGTTGCAATTTTGTCAAATTCTAGGTTTGTTAATCTTTTTTGAGGATTTTTTGTAACTTTTCCATCTTGGGACTGATTACCAATCGACAGTATGGAGCAGCTTTGTTGTCGTTATAATAATTTTGATGATAATTCTCAGCTTCATAAAACACATCCAAATCTTCAACTTCAGTTACAATTGGATCATTATAATTCTCCTTAATTGAATCAATTATTTTTTCAGCAGTTTTTCTTTGTGTATCGTTATTTACAAAAATAGCTGAACGATATTGAGTCCCAACATCATTTCCTTGTTTATTTAGAGTAGTTGGGTCAATCATTTCAAAAAATATCTCAAATATCTCCACAAGGCTTATTATTTTATCGTCAAAGGTTGCTTTGATAACCTCCACGTGACCAGTTTCTCCACCAGTAACCTCACGATAAGTTGGATTAGCACTAAGACCTCCAGTATAACCACTTAGAACATTTATTATTCCTGGAACTTGTTGAAAATATGCTTCAATACACCAAAAACAACCACCCCCTAACACAATAGAATCGATCATAGATAAAAACAATTTTTAAATCACTCTAAATTGTTTGTCAACAAAATTTTATCAAAAACCAAATTATGACTGTTTTTATGACTGTTTCAACTTAAAAATAATTGTAGTGAGCAAATCTTCTTCATTTACCTTATTTGGATTGTTAACATAAATTGAATAATATTCACATCCATTTGGGTAGTCTTTCATTATCTGCCGCCACGCTTGGGGTAATCCCTTATATGAACCTTTGTAATCAAATGCTACAAAATCTCCCAAAACTTGTTTTGTTTTCATTCCCTCCACATCTTTCTCGGTAGACATTCCAATCCAACCCCATCCAAAAACTGGAGCAGACTCAAACATTCCAAGTTTGTGGTCAATCTTAACTTTTTTCTCTTGAAGAACGTTAGCAATTTTATCATAAGGCACTCTAAAAGGCCGAAACATGATGAAAAATCCTCTCATCGTAGCCAATTTGGTATCAATTTTTTTGAAATAATAACCTTCTTTGAGTTTTGTAGACATATTTCAAGGGTTAGCAAAATCCTTTGAATAGTCAAATTGACGATTTTAGAGGCAGGCTCGGAATCTATTTTGTAAAAACCTAGACAAACTTGAACCAAAAACAAAACTCAAATTTCGAACAATATTGTTATGTCTTGATAATATAGTTAACAACTACAAACGGTTGAAGATTGTTATGTGAATTACCTCCACCAGTTGAACTAGTATTAGCGGTTCCATCGGTTGTATTACCGTTTGCAACTACCACAGAACCAGCACCAGTAGTGCTGGAAGTTGGAGTAGTGTGATTGTGACTTGGGATTTCACCTTCACCAAGAGTGTACTGTTCACTACCTCCAACCGCACCAAGGTTTTTAGTGTTAATTCCACCATCAACCAAACTAACACTTGTAGTAGCAGTAACTGCATTATTAAGATTAGGTGAAATGTTTACAGGAGTAGATGAAACACCAACTTCAACACCTGCAGCATTTGTCACAACGTATGTGCCAGTAGGCCCAGAAGCAAAAGTAATTTTGGTTCCTTTAGCCAAAAATATTGGTCTTGTTGATTGAAGATTAACCGTGCCAGCCCCACTCAAAGCACCTACAGCAACAGTAACCGTCGGGTTTGTAGTTGTTCCAGATCCAAGTCCAACCCTTCCTCTCATATCTGGGAGGTTAAAAGTTGTTGAGCCATCTCCCTCACCGTAAATAGTTCCAACCACTGTAAATAATTCAGCATATGTAGTTCTGCTTACAGCTGCACCATTGCATAGCAACCAACCAACAGGTGCGGCAGAAGCACCAAATTGTGAAATTGCTCCAGCAGGTAAAGCTGACATCAAAACATCAAAGCCTGTACCATTCCATCTTTTCAACTGTTTTTGTGTAACATTAACAAAAGTATATCCATCATCTCCTGCACCCAAACCACCAGGATCTGAAATCCCCGCATTGATACCTCCACCATTGGGAGAGATTTGATTAAGGTGATCATTAAGTGTTATTCCCCAGTTAGTATCTCCTGTTGTTGGTCTATTCTTTGGCATAGTCTAATAAAATTGTAAGTTGTAACTAAAAATACACAAATAAAATTTATTTTGCAAGCTTGACTAAAATTTTTGCTTAACAAACATTCACTATGTGTACCTATGAACCCGATTATAATTTTGATTCTAGGAAGTTTTGTATTTTTAATACTCTTTGTATTTCTAACAATAATAACTGTTAGTTATACTATCTATTCTTTTGAAAACAAGGCTATCAATAATTTGACAGACCGAATCCAACCTTCCGAAAAAAGTATTTTAAACAGAAGACTTGCACTTAATGGTGGTATTTCTTTAGTTGATATTTCCTCTAACTCCAAGGAAAAAGCCATCAAAGCCGCTTCCAAAGTCTATCAAGAATCACTCAAAACAATTCGAAGTGGTGATTACCCAAAATGGGTTAACAAACCAGCTAATGAAATCAACAAATTCCGAGCCAATTCTCTTATATATACTCAAAAACTATTTTCTCATTTGATCAGCTTAACCAAACCAATTGAAGAAGTAACTAAAGAAGAAGAAAAAAAATCCCTAACTGAAAAAATTGCCAAAAGACTCCCTGGCAGAATTCAATCTGAAGAACAAGGTGAGGCTAAGCTCAAAGAAGCTCTTTCAAGAAAAGAATTAGCCAAAAAAGATATAAAAGATCTACAAAAAGAAGAACAAGAAATTATTGATGATCTCGACAAAGAACAACAAGCAGAAGAAGCCACACTTGGTTTGGCCAGCAATCTAAAAACTCAACAACTCAAAGAAGAGATGGGGTTGTTTGAAAAAAGAGAAACCAAATTATTAATCAAACTACAAGACTCTGGTATGGCAGATTACGATATTTGGTTAGATCTTGGTGATCTTTATGCTAAATATGGAGAAGACAAAAAAGCCAAAGAAATTTACGCCCTAGTCCTCAAACACGCCCAAGAAGAACAGCTCAAAGAAAAAGCCACCAACAAATTAATTGGTTTATAATTAATTATCTTAATATAATATGATTGGATACATAATTGGAAAAACAGGAAATACAATAGATAATAAATTACTAATCAAATTACCTAGTGGGTTAGGGTATCTTATTAATATTAACCCTAATGACTTTTACCAACAAAACGACACTATTGAACTATTTATCTATGAAGCTCGTAAAGAAGATAAAATAGATCTCTATGGCTTTCAAACAATCAAAGAAAGAGAGTGGATGGAAAAACTTCTTAAAGTGGGTGGTGTAGGCCCCAAAATGGCTGCGCTAATTATTTATCAACTCGGATCCAAAAGATTACTTGAGACCATCAACGCCAAAGATACTGACGAACTCAAACAAGTCAAAGGCCTAGGGGCAAAAACTGCCAAAAAAATTATCCTAGAATTGAGTAACAATATCACGGTTGATGAAATGAATATACTAGGTATAGAGAAGAGTAAAACTATATCAGATTTTACTGAAACTCTATCAGGACTAGGGTACAATCGGGGACTTATTGTTAGTACAATTACAGCAATGAAAAGAGACAAAGTTTGGGATGAAACCAATCTCAAAGAAATGGTCAAAATAGGACTAAAATACATGAGCAGAAAGTAGTAAGATGATATCGCTATATCAATTATGAAGATTTTAAATCTTTTGATACGTATTTTTAGAGCGGTGGTTTGGATACCAGTTAAAATTCACTGATTTCGTCGTATCCGAGTCCATCAACAAATTTGAGTATTAGTATTGACCTCATTTTTTTAGAGGCGAATCTAGGATTTTGGTCACATAAAAAAACTACCCTTGTTTTGGGTAGTATATGAAATGATAAATCGTTAAGGTAAAAAACCAAGATTCAAATCATAATTCGATTCACCATCATACCAAGCTCTTCTGAGTAATCTTCCACCATCTTCAGGAAATTCAGTACGTGCATGTAGTAGGGAAAAATTGTCTACTATTAAGATTTCATCTTTTCTTAATTGGAAAGTTAGTTGATTTTTTGGTTCACTAGCAAACTTTGAAATTTCTCTATATATATCTTCAATTTCTTTTGTAGATTCTATTCTTGACATCATTGGGTTGAAAGAAATTCCAAATCTATTGTTTTCCAATCTATAAAATATCGGTTTATTATACTCAATGATTTTTAATTTTTTTGAGTTTCTATCTTTTCGATAAAATTTTATTCCATTGATATCGAATAAATTTTCTAACTCACTAGGGGAGGTGTCTTTGACAAAATTGTAAATTTTTCTAGCATAAACAAGTTTGGTGTAACCTCCTAGTTCACTATGTTGTAAACATTGAAGTGCAATAATTTTTGGTGGATTTGGTTTGAAATTACCATCACTGTGAAGTGGTTGATAGGTATTATTTTTGGTAGATGTTTTATTTGATCTTGATGATTCTATGTTATAGACAATACTATCTTTGGCAGGAGTTTGCTCAATCATTTTGCCAAAAATTTTTGATAATTCACTTAGAATATTGTTTTTAAAATACTCATCACTATCTAACTTTAAAATTACAAAATTATTTGACACAAATTTAGATATTATATCATCAAAAGGTAAAAGATTATTCACGTTTACAATGTATTTAGTTTTGTCTATACTATTAGGACTATATTGATTTGGTTCCAAATCTCGTGCCAAGTAACTAAGCTGATAAATTTCATCCAATTGAATTGTCACTTTTCCTCTCCTTTGAGATATGTGTCAAACCATTTCTTGGTCTGTGATTGTACTAGCTGTTTGTTTATTGATAACCTATGATTATCTTTGTTGAACAATAATAAGCTAAATGAACGGTTATATTTGTAAAGTTCGTAAGCAACATCTAGGCTATCTAATGGCGATACTTGCGTATCCCCTAGTCCATGTAATAGCATAATTGGACAGTTTTGGCAAATATCTTTTATCCAATTTATTGATGATCTATTATAAATCTCTTGCTTATTAGATGAATCATAAAAATTTGAGTCTATTTTTTTTAACTCTGGTCTAAGTTTATATCCTCTATTTTGATCGCTAACGCCAGCTTTTATAACAGCACATTTTGCAAAATTTTTTTCTTTTAGTAGTAAATAGTTCATCATACCACCTCTACTGGCACCAAATAAGCCAGTTTGAACAGAGTTAATTTTATCATAATTTTTTAATATTTTATGGAGTTCTTTTACATATTCAACATCTTCGCCGCCATATTCATCAAAGTCACCATATTCCACAGCCGTCACTACGTAACCCCAGCTTGCCATATCCGATAAAATATAAAAAATATGCTTATCTTCAATTTGACCGAATTTTCCTATTCCACCTCTATTGTAAATTATACATGGAAAATTTGATTGAGTTTTTGGTTCAATTATATATCCTGTAACTACCTTATTTTTATACTTAAACTTGATTTCATAAAAATTTTGATTACTCCAGTTATCAACTTTTTCTTGAAATATTTCATCATTAAGATTATGATCGTTTTTTTTAGGTGGTGTGATTTTATTAACAGATATAATATCTTTTATTTTATTTAGTGTCATCATAAAAAAATTATTAAAAATGGCAGGAATATATGTTTTCCTGCCTTAAACAGATATATTGCTATATATCTGTTTTTGACTTTTATTCTATTTGCGGATTGGTCTGGGTCTTTGTTGAGTATTAAAAAACTCAACAGGATTTAGTTCATTTCCTTCAATAAACATTGGGTTGAGATGTAAAGAAATACAATCATCTCGACAAGAAGATGCTTCATAATCTTCACATAGCTTTACACCAAAATGCTCTTCAAATAAGGCTCTGGTTTGTTCGAAGGATTTTTCGAGAGCGATTTCGTCATCAGAACCACGAAGTCCTAAATATGGATAGTGGTGAAGATAATAACCAAAAATTTGATCACAATCTGACATATACTTAGTAGTATCTAGAATCCAAGCATGCCACATCCCATCAATTTCTTCAGTGGGTACAACACCAGACTCGGGATACAGATATGCAAGTTTTAAGTACATCTTTAGCAGGTTTTCAACTTCATCACACTTTTCAAGAGTCCAGCTATCTGAGCTATGTCGGTGCATTAGTTTGTATTTAATTGGCTCTAAGTCCAACCTGTCAATTTTATTGAATACGGATTGTGTTTTGCTATCAATTGATTTGACTTTTATTGCTTGCGTAGTAACCAATTAGATACCAAAGAATAAAGAACATGTAGCTTTCTCTGCATACTGCTAAATAGCATAAATAAACCCAATTGTCAAATAAATGTTCCTAAACACGTTAAATGGTAATCTTGTTAAACTACAAAAGATAGAAACAAGAGATTTGGAAAAGATTTTTATTGTTGAGAATCAGCTACCAAGTGAACAATTTAACTTGAATAATTTAGAAAGTAGGGAAATTGCGTATTGGTCGATATATTCAAAAGAGAATAATACTGTAATCGGAGTAATTGGAGTTACTTCAAAATTAGACCCTAACTATATTTTGTTTAGATTAGTCAATCAAAGCAGATATTCTGATAAAATCTTTTCAGAGGTTTTTGAATTATTGGTTGATTATTTGAAATACAGAAAACTCACAGGAAAATACATTGTCAATCTAAGAGATACTACATTTGGTAAGAAAAATGTTTTGAAACAAATTGGATTTGTGCATAATGATTCTGATGATCATTGGTTGCTTGAGCTTTAAGTGAGGTTATCATTAAAAATTCCCTGAGCAATAAAAGTTACTTTCAAAATTTAACATAATGTACTTTTGCCGCCAAAAGTACAAAAACCGCACCTCCAGATAGAAATTTCTTTGGATGAGATGAACACACTTGGTCACGAAAAAAGTCGAACAGTCTCTGACTTTACCGAAACTCTTTCTGGACTAGGCTACAACCGTGGCCTAAGAACCAATCTAAATTCTTTTATCAAATTTATCCACATCCCTAAATCATTATAGGTTTGAAGTATATTGATTTTTGTATATAACTATCTAATATTGCACTAAAAATTTAACAATGTGGCTACGTGCACTCGCTCAAACACATTCTGGAAAAGATGATCTAAATATGCTATGAACTCATAGCTAAAACAACTAAGAGAAATATCACCCCAGAATTATGTATGATTACAGCCAAAAACTAAAGATTCTTGAA
>JAAUSE010000051.1 GCA_012031925.1 Candidatus Altimarinota bacterium | reverse complement strand
TCAACCTAATTTGTATTCAATACCTTCTGTGAGAATCTCATCCAAACTGAGCCTACAATTGGACTATTGGTAATGATTTGTGGCTGATTCATAGAATTAAAAAAGAGAAAAATAACAAGGATTATTATAACTCCAACAAAACCAAATAAAATTTTTTTAGGGAACATTTGTAAAGTACTTTAGATATGTACTTTAAGTATGTCAATATTATAGTGTATTTTGATTTCGTATAATGTTTGTACAGATTAGGATAGAGATTGACTTTTTGAAAAATCCATGTTTTTATTTGTATAAATATGTATAAAATATATACTGATGGGAGTTGCAAAGGTAATGGTAAAGATTTGGCAATTGGAGGAATTGGGATTGCGGTTTTTGAAGATGGTAAGTTGATCAAAAAAATTCACCAAGCTTATTCCTGCACTACTAATAACAGAATGGAGTACAAAGCTATGATTAAGGCAATGCTATATGTAAATCAAAATAAACTAGATGATGTAACTTTTGTTAGTGATTCCAAAATACTTCTTAGTACAATTACAGAGTGGATGATATCTTGGGAAAAACGTGGTTGGAAAAAATCTGGTCAAGGTAAAGCTGCTAAGATAAAAAATTTAGATTTGGTTCTAAGATTGTGGGAGCTCAAGAAAGAATTACCAATCAAAATCAAGTATGAATGGGTTAAAGGTCACGACGGTGATGAAGGTAATGAAATCGCTGATGAACTTACTAATAGACTTGATGGTGAGGTTTTTGAAGATAAAGTTGATTATGAAATTTTGCAAAACTATGGTGTATCAAACAATTTGGCTCCAAGATAATTTGCTTATTTATTAGATTTGTGGTATAATTATTATATAATATAAAACAAATACAAAATGCCTTCATTATTTGAGAAGCACTTTTTGAGTGGTCAATCAGAAAAAACCAATAAGTCTAAATCTCCAAAAGAAAGAGAAAAAGAAACTCGTAGAATCAAATATGAGGCAGTTATTAACAGCCTCAGGGATCTTGAGAAAAAAGGTTTGATAGATAGTGGAAAGTTCAACTCATTTATGGTTAGCCAAATTAGTGAGAGGAAAACAAGGTTTTATCATATACCAGTTGGAGATTTTGAGGAAATATTTAATTTTTTGTATGGTAATCAAGGAATGAGCAGGCCACTAAGTTTTGAAACTAAATTTAAGAATTTAATTAACCAAACTGAGTTAGGTAACAAATACAGATTACTTCTGCTTGATGGGATGACTAAATACATAAAAGACATTGCAATAAGGGAAAAGCCGGCAATAAGTAATTTTGAAACAGGGGAATACTCCAAAAAATTCAAAGAAATTGTCCAAGATAATTTATTTCAACTCAAAATCCTTGGAGATATTACACCTGATCAAGACTTTGATCAAAAAAAACAAACTTATTATTCTCAATTAAATAACGCTTTTAGTGAAGAAGAGGTTGCAGAGACTTTGAAATCAATTAGAAAAGACAAAGATTCTATTGATCAAAAAAAATACCAAGAACCCTTATCTAGTGGACTTACAAGACAACCTAGACCGGCACAAGTACTTTATGGAACAGAATTAATTACTTCAGCTAGTATTGATACTATTGAGCCAAAAATCAACCTCATAAAAAACAAAATAGAAAAAAATCAACTCAAAGATTTGAGCAAAGAAAAACTAATCAAGTATATTAATGAAATGTACTTACCAAATGTATCAGGTAGTGGTAAAGCTCAAGAGTACTGGTCAAAATTTGGAAAATGGATTGAATATAATTTGCAAAAGTCTTCTGATGTTGATTTTTTTGATTCAATTGTAAAACTTACTGGTAATATCAAACATGATATGGCAAAAAACAGTTTGTAGATATAATAGATAGTTACCTCACCCAAGAAATAAACAAACCCAAAAGGCTTGATGATAAGTTTTTTTTGGGAGAAGGATTTGATATTAATAAGTTTTTTGCACAAGCAAAGTCAGCTAATTCTAACAAAGAAGAAATTGTAGACGATTTGGAAGACTCAGCCAAAGAAGATCTTGCATTGGTCAAATGAGTTTAGCTGTCAAAATTACCCACCAGTCAATTCGATGGTGGGTTTGTGTTCTTATTTAGCTGTTAATTCGGCTTTTGCTCGTGCGTAGCCTTTTTCTTCTCCTTCTTTCTCAGCCCTTGTAAGCTGTAGTGAGATCACGTTTTTATCTATCTCATCAACTTTTAATATTAGCTTGTCGATTTTTGTCTCCATTGCATCGAACCGTTTGTTGGTGTTTGTCTCCATTGCATCGAACCGTTTGTTGGTGTTTGTCTCCACTCTATCAATTCCATTTTTGATACTCTTTATTTCACTTTTTTGACTATTTAAGATAAAAGTTATCACAAAAAGAAAAATTGTTATGATTGTACCAAAAAGTGCGGTAATGTTAGTTACAGTGATTTCCATTATAACCTCTTAATTCATTAGGTTCTATATTTCGATTATATTACAAAATACTGGTATTGTCAATTATGGAGGTGAATCTAGCCTAAGTTAGGCTAGACAAAAGAGGGTTTTTAGATTATACTTTTGGTTGAAAGATTGGAGAAATCAATGAATTTTATTCAGTTGCTTGAGAATTTGACTAACCCAAATCCTTTGGCACGCAAGATTAAGTTTAATCAGGAAAAGGTCAAGAAAAATAGAATCAGAGCTGGAGAATTTTTGGAAAGAATTGAAAAACAGGAATTTGTTACAGATCTTCAACTAAGTAAATACATTCAAAACCTTCTTATTATTTGTGATGAAAAAAAGGAAGGTATGCTGCATACTGAGTTAAGACTATATCAAATTAGGTACAATATTGAGGGTTGGTCAAACAAAGAAATGCTGAATGCTTTCCGAAACTTATCAATTCCTTATATACCCAAATAGCGAAATCCACCAACCACACCAATTCTCTTGATAAAATAGTCACAAAAGTACAGGGTATATGTACTATGAACATACAACACCCTGTAACAACACCTTTGATTGAAAATACAAATCTGT
>JAAUSE010000050.1 GCA_012031925.1 Candidatus Altimarinota bacterium | reverse complement strand
CTTTTGATTCTTAGAAAGATCATTGAGTAAAGGCTACTAAACCAGTCGTGATTCGAGGAATTTCTTTTGGCGAATTGTCTAACTACTATATTAGCTACTCCCAAAAAGACTATACAAATAACTGATATTGTTACAAATGAAGCTATATGGTTATTATATTTTTTTGAGAATAGTAATATTTTATTTCGAAAAAATTTGTATATAGGAAATGTCACGATAGAGAAAATTGCCCCAACAAGTAGAGGGGTGAAGTAATTCCAATTAAATATTATAACAAAAAAAGCAATGAAGATGATTATCAGATATTTAAAAAAAGCGGGCCAAAGTAAGTTATTTTTCATACTGTCTTAGCAAAGCAGTTTTGCTAACTTTGGTCAATTTAGTTTGGGTTAAGGATATCCTCAATAGTATTTAATTCTTTTAGATTTTGTAGTTTATTTAGTGAATTGTTTAAAATCTTAACTTCATTGGCTACTTCATTAAATAACTCACTATCAAATTCACTAAATGATCTAGTTTCAAAGTTGATTACTTCATTGGGTTCTAGGTTTTGGGAATTAGATTTCATGGATTCGTAAGCTTGGGTTATGCTATTAGCAAAAAATTTGCCTGCTGAGTTATTGATGATTTTTTGTGATAGTATGGATGATTGGATGAATATTTTTTGCAAAGTTTTTTCATATTCCAAATACTTTTCTTCATTAATTTTGTAATCTTTGATATGGATTGAAAGTTGGTCTTTAATAATTTGTTTGGTCGTGCTAATCAGGTTGCTACCATCAATACCAAAATCATTTTTTATTGTATCATCACTTAGACTAAAGGCTAAGATTATAATCTCATTTTCTAGACTAGTTACTCTAGTAGTTTTAACACCCAAAGATTCAAGTTTGGCTTGGATGATAGGATGCATGGCATCATGTGACATCATTAGTTTTTCGTATTGAATATTGCCCTTGAGATTTTCGGATAACTCAGATATATAACCATTTTTATTCTCAGAATAAAATATAGTATCGGTTCGGTTTTTGAATACTTGAGATTCAACACCCTGTATTGTTGGTGACTCGGGTATGTTGATTGAGGTATTTTTTGACGGTTTTTCTTCTTTTGTATTTTTATTTTGGTTGATAGACTCAAACATCTTATTAGAAGTATACCTTATAATTGAGTTTTTGTCAGTAAAATTTTAAAGAAATGTAAATATATTGAACAAATAGAATGGTTATTAGAATAAATTACGATATTTAAGTGGGAAAAGTGGAATTAGATCTTTAAATATAAACTAATTATTTAGTTGACATCTTCTTAAGATACAGCTTAGATAATGGTATTATGATATCGAAATTTGATTTTGGTAGGATTGAAAAAAAATGGCAGGAGTATTGGTATGCAAACAGTATCTATGAGGCGATTGATAATGATGATAGTCGGGAGAAAAAATATATTCTGGTAGAATTCCCTTTCCCTTCTGGGGCAAGTCTTCATGTGGGGCATCTATTTCGGTACACGGTTCCTGATATTTATGCAAGGTTTTTGAGAATGCAAGGATACAATGTAATGTTTCCAATGGGTTGGGATGCTTTTGGTCTGCCGGCTGAGGAGTATGCTCGCAAAACTGGTATCAATCCACGAATCACAACTGAGACTAATATTGCCAATCTCAAACAAAATATTCTCAAGATGGGTTATGGAGTAGATTGGAGCAGAGAACTGGCTACAACCGATCCTCAGTACTATAAGTGGACGCAGTGGATCTTCAAAAAATTCTATGAAGCGGGGCTGGCTGAGCAAAAAGATGTGGAGCTTTGGTGGTGTGAGGAACTTGGAACTGTGCTGGCCAATGAAGAAGTTTATGATGGAGAAGGAGGGCTCAAATTGTCTGAGCGAGGTGATCATGTGGTGGAGCGCAAAACTCTGAAGCAATGGGTTATTAAGATTACCGAATATGGAGAGAAGCTTCTGGAAGGTCTGGATCAAACCAATTTCCCTAACCATGTCAAAGCCATGCAAAAAGAGTGGATAGGTCGATCTGAAGGTGTAACTGTGGCTTGGGATTTGGTGCCGGATGAATATATTAATCATATTAACAATTATCCAGACTTTGTTTCGGACGAACAAAAAAGATTACAAAGTGATTGTGCGTGAAAGATCTACAGGACTAATTAGGATTAGAGAAACAGGAGAGTTTGTGGCTTATCGGCTTCAAAGTGAGCAAGGAAAATTTTGCATCTGTCAGGTGGAGCTATTGAAGAAGATGAAACTCCTCAGATGACCTTTGTTCGTGAAACTCGAGAAGAGTTGGGGCTTAGAAGTTTGAATTACATTTGTGATCTTGGTTCTACTAATTTTTATGGTGAGTGGGTGGATCAGACTCAGCATAGCGTGGAACATTATTTTTTGTTTGAGATGAGCCAAAATGATTTTGAGAATCGATCTCAAGGTGAGGTAGATGATCCACAGACAGAGGATTATGGTGAGGTGTCTCTTGTATCTGTCGAAGATCTGAGGGCTAATAATTGGGATCAACTTAATTGCATATTAGATAACTATGAAGAGTATCAAAAAACAGGGAAAATTGTTATGGTCGAGTCACAAAATAGTGATATTCTTTTGGCGACCACCAATCAAGCTAAGATAGATAGATACAAGAACTTTATTAACTTCAATGGAGTCAATCTCAAATCACCTAAGGAATTAGGTATAGAAGATATTGTGGTGGAAGAAACTGGTGAGAATGAACTAGAGAATGCCAGAATCAAAGCTAAGGCTTACTGGAATAGGATTCAAGAACCAACACTGGGAGCTGATACTGGGATTTACTTAGAAGGAGTTCCAGAGGAGTTGCAGCCCGGTAAAGATACCAAAAGAGCTGCAGGAGTTAGTGAAGATGATGAGGCTGAAGTTGTTTTTGATAAAATGACTAAGTATTATATTGATTTGGTCGAGAGATTTGGCAAAGACGGTCAACTAGGTGCATATTTTTTGGATGCTTATGCTCTATTTGATGGGATGAATTTTTACACTGCAACTGCTCGCAGGGAAATCACTATCACTGATAAAGTCAATGATAAAAAGAATTTGGATTTTCCTCTTTGTTCTATATATTTGGCTAAGAGTTGTGGTAAATATCATAATCAATTGAGTGAACAAGAAGAGGTAGATTTTTGGCACCAAGCTAGGCTGCCTCATACAGGCTTGTGTATAATT
>JAAUSE010000003.1 GCA_012031925.1 Candidatus Altimarinota bacterium | reverse complement strand
TTGTGGATGAGTTTTTACCAACTGGATTTGTCGATATATTGGCACACCAACAAAAGAGTCTTTTGATGAAGTTGAGTTACAAAATACAATTGATATTGCTATACGGTTTTTGGATAATCTTATTGATGCAGTTTATTTGGATGAGAATATCAAAAAAAAGATCAAATTTAATCGTAATCTTGAGTTGGTGATATGGAATACCAAAAAATTCTTTAAAAAGCTCAATCTCAACGAGAATTTTCAACAAAAGTATTTGAATAAAATTAAACGAATGATTTACCGTGCAAGTGAGTTTTTGGCTGAAGAAAAAGGAGTTTTTGGAAACTGGGTTAATGTTTCACAAGAAATTACTGGACATAAATATGAAAATTGGATAGATCCCGATGGTGAGGCAATAGCTAATGGCAAGAAAATTGCTGATGAAATGGATCAAGAGTCTGTAAAAGCTCAAGGCTATACATCTACACCAAGAAGAAATTATTTATTATTTGAAAATTTTGATTATCAAGAAGATATGCCTAAGAAAAATGTAAAGATTAGGACAACCAACACTCAAAATCCTGTAACTGCTGAAGAAGTTTATGAAAACCCTCAAAGAAAAAACACAACCAAGTTGGTTTTTGTTGGTCTTGATTCCAAGGGTAAATTAATGGTTTTGGATAAAGAGGATAAAAGGTATTTGTTAGTATAGATTATGATGGGTTAGTTGAGCCAAAGGATTTTCTGGGTCAATATCTTCATAAAGAATTTGGAATATCTATTAATTATTTGGAGCTAGTAGCTGCAGAGTTTTTTGAAAATGATACAAGTCTATATTTGGCTTATTCTTCAAAAGTAGATTTGTCAGAAGATCAGTCACTGGTGTCATTAATTTTTGATAATCAATCTGATTTGTTAGATCATAAGTCTCAAGTAGTTTTGGATAAGTTTTTGTCACGAAATAAAATTCTTACCGAATTTCGCGAGTTGGTGACTAATAATCCGGGAGTGATTAAAGAGATTAGAAACAGAAGTTCTAAAAAACTGCAAAAACAATCTAATATTAATCCTGTCAAGCAAGAGAGTTTAGTTTATAGAGAATATAGTATTGCTACTGAGTCTTTTGGTAGTATCAAAATCAAAATTGGTACTAGTAACTCCAAAATTAGATCTTTGGAATTTTTACTTAATGATGAGTTCAAAAACAGATATGCTACTTTTTACAGTAGTTTTATGTTTATAACTAGTTTTCTTAACTACATGCTCTCAATGAACGAAGATATTACAAAGGTAATTGAGTTTTTGGAGGGAAATATGAATATGAAAACTAGCCTTGGTCTTGTAAGCAAGGTTGTGTATTATTCTTTGCAAACTCTTAAAGAAGAGGTGTAGTTGGAAAATCAATTATAGGTTGAATGTTATTACTAGGCTTTGAGCAGTTAAGCCTTGAGCTGAGTTGTCTTTAAAGCTAATAGTAGCTTCTTCAGGTTTGAACAATACTGTTGGTACTTGGCAAGAATAATTATTGCCCGATTTGGTATTGGCAGCACATGATCTAATTATTCCATCTTGCTCAATAATTAGTGTAGGAGCTGGCACTAGATTGGCTGAGGAAGTAACAGATAAAGTAATACTTGAATTGGTAAGCGAGACTGAGTTTGGATTGTTGATGGTTACTGAGTCTGATCCAAAGATAACATTGTTAACCTGGATTTCATTATTAATTCCGTAGCTGTCTTGAGCAATGACTTTGATGGTTTTGTTACCTTGAAGCGAGTTATCAGGATTATAAGAGACTTTGTTGTTGTCAGAAGACGCTACTGAGTTGCCATCAATAAATATTTCCATTCTGTTGATAGTTTTTTCACTTGAACCTGTTACTTCAGCGCTGGCGGTAATGGTTTTGGGAGCTTGGCTGTTTTGGGAAACGTTGATAGTGATGTTTGGTTTGCTTCCTTGATTAGAGACCTGATCTTGTTCAGAAAATTCTGTAGGTGCTTGCCCGTATTTTGCACTATAACCACTAGCAATAGATTTCCAAGGATCAACTGGAAACTCAGGAACAACTTGCACGAATGTTCTTTCTTCAATGTTTTCTTCAAGAGTTTTACCTTCTACTGCTAACAAACCATCAATTTTATTCACTTTAAGCCTACTTGTTACAAATACACCCCTATTAACAAATATACTTGCTTTGGATGGGTTAATTTTGCCACTGTTAAGTTTGGTTTGGGTATCGTTGAGAATATCAATCTGTTTTTGAGTGAGGAGTTCTGTTTTGCCTGATCCTAATAGTCCTGATAAATTATCAAGTCCAGTTGGAATAAGTCCTTCTTTGGAGAACCCTTTTTTTTCTTTACCTTCGTGGATTTTGACCATTATATCTTTCCACAAAGATCCTGCTGAAGATGCTGAATTAGCATCACGCGCTCCTGCTGGAGAGTTATCTGTATTACCTGCCCAAGTTGTTACTGTAAAGTAAGGAGATCCTCCAACAGTCCACATATCTCGGATTTCATCAGTAGTTCCAGTTTTGGATGCTACTGCACTATCATCGTCCCAACCTTGATCAACTAAATCTAGATTTTTAGAAATTTTACATCTTATTCCATAATCTCCACAAAAAGCTACACCTCTTTCTCTCCAGTCTGTGAGAACATTAGCAGTTTGTCTTGCAATTGCAGGATCTATTACACTATCTTGAACAGGATATATTGGGTTATCACTTTCTT
This sequence comes from Candidatus Altimarinota bacterium, assembly GCA_012031925.1. Taxonomy (GTDB): domain Bacteria; phylum Patescibacteriota; class JACMRA01; order JACMRA01; family JACMRA01; genus JAAUSE01. The sequence continues at coordinate 50,278 of JAAUSE010000003.1, read as the reverse complement.
GATTAACTTTGTATATATCAATATCAGTTTTGGGATCAATTATACTTATGAACGGAGTTGCTGTTCTAAGATTTCCATCTTGAAGAATTGTATTGACTCCTGTCGTGTGAGATACCATGGTTACTTCACACCCTCCAATAGATGTTGATAGATAACATCGATTACGAAAAGCATTTTGGGCGGTTGATGGATTATCGCAGGTTTCTACTCCATCACCTGCTGGAATACAAGGGTAGTTAAGACCCATTTTGCGAGTTATAGAGAAGAAATTATCAAGACCTTTGCCAAGAGCTTCATCGGGACTTTCAATAGTGTCAGTTCCACCTGCTGAAAGATACATCCCTTTGACTGCTGGAATGTTGTAGGAGTTTTGTAGAGCTGTTCTTATGCTAACAATACCATTATTACGATCAGTAAAGTTTTTGGGTTTGAAACCTCCGCCAAAATCCATTTTGTTATCTATTAAAGTTGTAGCAGGGGTGAAGCCTTTTTCAAAAGCAGACAAATACACATACGGTTTGATACTTGAACCTGGTTGTTGAGGAGATGTGGCAATATTTACTTGTCCATCAATGTCTTCATTATTATAATCACGTGAGCCACGCATAGCAAGAATCTCTCCAGTGGGCCCATCCAGTACTAATGCTGCACCGTTATTGACACCTTGAGCATCAAGTGCAGACTCTGAAAGATCATCAAAAGTCTTGTCTACTTGAGCTTGAATTTGCGGATCAATTGTAGTTGTTATTTTGTATCCTTGGGTAAACAGTGCTTGTTCTGAAATGTTTAGTTTGCGAAGTTCTGAGGTTACATAATCACGAAAATGAGGGAATTTGTTTTCTACTTTATATTCTACAAAACCTGATTCAGCCACGGGTTGGTCTTGAAGCTTGGTAAGTTCTTCTTGGGTTTTAATATATGGTTCTGAGTTATCTCCTTCAAGTTGGTTGGTATGGAGTTTTTCTAAGCAAACATTTTTACGAAACTGAAGATCTTTGAAGTCGTCACTTTCTTGGTTTTCTAGGCTAATGGAAAAAGTTGATGGCTTTTGGACAAATGAAGCTAAGTAGCATGATTGAACTATATCTAATTCACTAACATCTTTACCATAATAACTTTTGGAAGCCTCTTGAATTCCATAGGCGTTTCGCCCAAAAGGAACTTGATTAAGATACATTGCAAGAATTTCTTGTTTGTTTTTTTCTTGATTAAGTTTGAGAGCTGTGAATAACTCACGAACTTTTCTAGAAACTGTGGCTTGATTATCTCCAGTAATATTTTTGACTAATTGTTGAGATAGACCTGAGGCTCCACGACAATTATCTCCAGCTCTGGTAAAACATTTGAACGAGGCCCCAACTAAATTACTCCAGGGTATACCAGATTCATTATAGTAAAAATTTTCATCTTCAAGAGCGATGATCGCTAATTGCATTTCACGAGGAATTCTATCAATATCTACAACCTCACGTCTTTCCTCACTGAAGAACTTGAATAATTCATCACCGTTTCTGTCATAGACAATACTGCTTTGAATAGGTTCATTAAAAGAATCTATTTGAGGTGTATTATTCCAGATTGTGATTAGCCAAGCGGCCACAATACTAAGCCCGACAATTGCAATAAGACCAAGCGCTATTCCACCTAGCAGAACTTTTCGGCCAAATCGATTCCAAGAAAAACCAAACTTTTTGCGAAGTTTGTCGAGGCTATCAGTTTTTGAGTTGTCACTTTTTTTACCAATTCCCATATCATCTTTTTTAGGGAGATGGTTATAAGTAGCATGATTAAACTCGGTACTAATCTTGCTATCTTTGGAAATCACTCTAATAGACTGAGCATCTTCTATATGATGATCAATGTGTTTTTTAGGGTGACTGTGATTAGAATGATGAGAGCCAGTATGGCTGCTTAAATTAGATTTTTTGTCCATAACAAACGTTAATATGTGTTGTATCAGATTAATTTGTAGATTACATTTTGTCAATTTGACAAAAGTAGTTTTATTAATGAACTTTACTTGGTTAAAAGAAAATCTATATTTATGTCGAAAGTGATTAGTGCGAAGATTGAGGGTGATGTTCAGTACAAAATGCATTACAAAATCTCAAATGAAGAATACTCTGTGTGGTTACAAAGACTGACCAATCAATATTATGATGTAGTCGAAGTGCCTGGTTTTCGCAAAGGCAAAGCACCCAAACATCTTGTAGAACAACAGATCAGTACTCAAGCTTTGGAGCAAACATTGCTAAAAGAATCACTTGAAAAATACACACAAGAGGCTTTGGTTGAAGCTCAAAAAGACCTTAAGGAAAAAAAACGAGTAGCTTTGTTGACAACTTTTGTCGTAGTTCCAGATTCTGTTAAAAAAACTGATTCCTTTGAGTTTGTTCTTCAAGCTGATTTGTTACCTGAAATAGATTTTGGTTTTTTAGATAAAATAAAAGTAGCAAGACCAAGTGAGAAAGATTTGCCTAATAGAATGAGTGAGAAAGAGTTTGTAGCAAAAGAAAAAAGAAGTTTTATTACTAGTCATAATGTTTTGAAGCTATCGAGGGTGGTAAAGCAGAAGATGGTTATGAGGTTACTTTGGATATGACAGGTAAAATTGACGAAAAAATGATGATAGATTGACTGCTAAAAAAATGAAAGGTGTTATTGGGTTAGGTAATTTTTTGCCTGATTTTGAAAAAGGAATTAGCGGTATGAAGCAGGGAGAAATTAAGACTTTTATGGTAAAGTTTCCAAATAATTATTTTGAATCAAGTTTAGCTGGAAAAAGTGCAGAATTTACTGTAGGTTTGGTAAGTGTAGCTAAGCCAAAATATAATTCTATTGTTGAGGTTCTCAATGATGTTGATCATAATGGGCACGACCATACACACTTTGATGATGAAAAAAGTTTTGATGAATATGTTCAGCAGTATTATGGTAAGGAGACTGAAAAAATGATTGAAGATCAATGGCAAAAAAACGCATTACAAGAAGTGATTGTCAAATCAGGTAAAATTCCTCTAGTTGGAGATAGGGTGACCCAAGAAACTGATAGAATTTTTGGTCTCATAAGGGAAGATAGTGATAAACAAAAAGAGATATTAAAGAGATTTTTGCAATAAGTGGAGTTCCAGGTTCTGAAAAAAAGTAAAAGATGAGATGGAAATAAAAACCATTGTTGAAGATTATGTGAGAAACGAGTTCAAACTAAGTACAATATGGAATGTGATTTATGAGATGAAAGTTGAGAACAAAGTAACTCCAGAACAAATAGATTTAGCTACTAAAGAGGTTATGGATAATCCAAAAAAATTTGGATTTGCTCAGAATGTTGAAGAAAATCAAGCTAGGGATTTTGCCGCTAATACTTTGAAAAAACAAATTGCTGCTCAATGGTTGTTTGGTAATCTCAAAGATAAGGATAAAAAGTAAAGATAATAATCCTAAAAAACTTGTCCAAATTAAAAGCAATAAAGGCTATCTAATTGTGAGAGGTTTGTTTTACTATTGATAATTACGGAAAAAATATCAAATAGGTTCTAAATAATCTTAATCAAGTGACCACTAGGTAGGTTTATTCCACTATTACAAGGGTTAAGAATTTCTTCAATTGTAACTTGATGTTTTGGAAATAGTTGTTTAGCTAAATTTTGTAAACCTGTAATGGTATATCTTGGAGAATGCAGGCTAAAGAAGATTTTGCCTTTGGGTGTTAGTAATTGTTTGCAGGTATCTAATAGCTCTACTAGATTTTTATCAATATCAAAAACCTCTCCTTTGGTTCCTCGACCAAAACTTGGAGCATCACAAATAATGTTAGAGTATAGTGTTCCCCTTCTGATTTCTCTGGCAGTGAATTTTAAAACGTCTTCAAGGATAAGTCTCTGACCTTCTCTACTTAGATTATTAAGACCTAAATTGAATGTGTAACCATCAATAGCATTTTTGGAAGAATCAACGACAGTTACTTTGTGATCTGCTTTGACTAAATCAACTGTGTTAGATCCTGTGTAAGTGAAAAGACTTAGAGTTTTACCTTTGTTTGAAAAGTTCTGGATAACTTCATTTAGGTATGTCCAGTGTTCCGTAAAAACACCTATATTACCGTATTCATTAGGTTCGATTCGCCATTTAGTCCCATCATTCATAATTTCCCAGTTATCTGGAATCCCTGAACCAAGTTTGTTTCTTTTGAGCCCTTCAGGATTTTGAAGAGCTTTCCATTGTCCTTTTTCTGATGATTCTTTGATGAATTCTGAATGTGCTTTGCTCCATAATTCTTGGGAGTAAGGTTGCCAGATTGCTTGTGGGCATGGTCTAATTAATATATATTTTCCATATTTTTCTAACTTCTTTTGATTCCCACAGTCTAGTAGTTGATAGTCTTTCATTCTTGGTTTGTAGCACTATTTTTCAAAATGGTCAAACTTGACAAAAATACCTACGAGATTATTAATTGATTGCACATTTGGAGGATAATGATTAGGATGAATATTTTGATTGTTACTTTTGTGGTTTTGGTTAGTTGTTTTGGATGTACTTTGGCAGGGGAGAAAGTTAATACTCCTAAGATTAATCCATTGAATACTACAACAAAAACAAAATGTAAGTACATTGAGTATGGTCAACATAGACATTACAAGTATGAGCAATATTCTGGAGCTCTTGATTATATTGATGGTAAGGGCTTGAGACCAGAAGTAGCTAAGGCTTTTTTGGAGATGGCAGAAGCCGCAAGTAATCAAGGAATTACTTTGTCAGTAGTTTCTGGTTATAGAAGTTATAATGATCAGGAATATTTGTTTGAGGATTTGAGAATGGCTAAGGGTCAGACTAAAGAAGAGCGAGCATACGTAAGCGCTCCTGTTGGGTACAGTGAACATTCAACGGCTAGGGTTGTTGATATTAATGATGTTGAAGATAGATTTGTTGATACCGAGGCGTATCGTTGGTTACAAAATAATGCTAATAAATATGGATTTGAATTATCTTTTCCAAAAGGTAATAGCCAAAATATATCATTTGAGCCTTGGCATTGGCGATATGTTGGTAAGGACGGCGAGTTTAAGGATCAATTCTGTCCTTGAATAGTTATAGATTTTTCTTTGCTTGACTAAACTTTTTATTTCTTTAACTTTTGTTTGTGTGAACTTTTGAGGAAATAATATCATGAAATTGAAAAGATTTGTTCCAGCGACGATTTTAGCTTTTTCTTCGTTATTGTTGCCATTGCAACTAAACTTTCAAGCAAATTCTATTCATGAATTTTCAAAGAAACCAATATCTGTGATTCAAAATGCTAATGCAACTGTCTCTGGGTATGTTTGTATTAATAGTGGTTATTTGAATGTAAGATCTGGTCCAAGTCAAGGTTATGGAATAGTTGGTAAGGTGTATAAGCACCAATCTGTGAATATATTAAAATGGTCTAGTAATGGTGATTGGGTTTTGATTTCTGCCAATAATAACCGAACATATGGATGGGTAGCTGCTTGGTTGGTATGCCTCTGAATATGAATAGGTTGTAAGTTTTGCATATAATTAAACCTACCTTAGGTATGAGGAATATTCTTCATACCTAATATTTTTGTGCCTATTCTATTTCTGCTTTGAGTTTTTCTAGAGATTTGATTTGTTTTTTGGTCAGTTTTTTTGGCATCATTGGAATTAGTTGAAGATAATGATCACCTTTATTGCGCGAATTATTTAAAGAGGGCATTCCTTGATTCTTAAGTCGTAGTTTTTTGTCTGGTGAAGTTCCAGCAGGGATTTTTATCTCTACTTCCCCCCATACGGTATAAACATCTACTTGTGTGCCTAGTAAAAAATCGAAATAATTGACTTCAATACTAGAATTAATATCTTGATTATCTCTGGATAAGTGATTGTGTTTGAGAATGTTAACAATAAGATAAAGGTCTCCTGGATTAGAATTCTTGTAGCCAGCTTCACCTTTGCCGTTGACGCGAATTTTATCTCCTGTATCAACCCCTACTGGAATATCAATTTCGATATTGTCATTTGCTTTGTTGAACCCTTTACCAGTACATACATTGCATTTTTTGTCATAAAGTTTGCCAACTCCTTCACATTCTGGACACTGAGTTTCTTGTTGAATAGTTCCAAATATTGTTTCAACTCTTTGATATACACGACCTTTTCCATGACAAGTATTACAGGTTTTGACAGAACTGTCTGGTTCATGGCCTTTTCCTTCACAATGCTCGCATTTGATATTGTGTTTGTAGTTGAATTTTTTCTTAACTCCTTTGGCTGCTTCTTCAAGAGTGAGGTCGATCTTCATTTCGATATCTACTCCTTTTTGTTGAGAAAAATTACTGCTTTGTCTAGCTCCACCATTAAATCCAGCTCCAAAAAAACTTTCAAAAACATCATTAATATCTCCAAAACCTCCTTGACCACCTTGACCAAAATTAAAGTCTACACCTTCAAAACCACCAAAACCACCAGCGCCTGCTCCTCGACCTTGAGCATATTGTTGGTATTGGTTGGTATTTGCACCAAACCTATTATAATCGTTACGTTTTTTGGGGTCACCAATAACTTCGTAAGCATTATTGATTTCTTTGAATTTGGTCTCCGCAGATTTGTCACCTGGGTTCTTATCAGGATGAAATTTGTGAGCTAATTTGCGATAAGCTTTTTTGACCTCTTCTTGAGTAGCGTTCTTATCTACCCCTAATATTTGGTAATAATCTGCCATATTTTGTTAGATGAACAGTAGATTAGCTTTTGCTTTTTGTCAACCTAACTCATTGCTTGCCAAAAGCTAGAATGAGAAACAATTGAAAGATTTTTGTAAGGTGCTTCAAAATCAATAGACCAGCCACCATCTACAATATATGTTGAATCTGGATGGGTTTTTACTGTATTCATAGCTAAGGTTAACACTGATTTGGTTAGTTTTTGACCAGATTTACCAGCTTGTACAGTCATTAATAAATAAGTTACTTTTGGTAAGAATCTAAATGTTGTCCAATTACCATTATCTAACCAAATTCCAATTTCATAACCAGGAGTTAGTCCGAATCTTTGATGCCAATTGCTGTAGTATTTTACTGGAATAAGAAGAGTTAGTTGAAAATTACTAGGGACTTTATGTTTTTCGAAGAATTTGTAGCTATTAAGTAAATCTTCAGCGTCTCCCATAAGATGCAAGCTTAGGTGAGCACCTTTTGGAAATTTTGAATAGATTTTTTCCAGCACAATTTCAATAGATATAGATTCCATAACTTTACGATCTTGAGCAAAATATTTTTGTACAAAATCTAGATGTAGATGTGGTTGAGGATTATTTTGATTAGTTATTTCCAAAAACTGATTATAGTTATCCTTGATTAGTTGGATTTTTTGATTGAGACTTTCTGGAGAATATTCTAAAAATGATGGTATAAATTGCATGATTAATTCTTAAAAACAAAACAGGTTTTGTAAAGTCACTTGCCATAAATCTATTAACACTTTATGTTGAGAGATAATAATTAATTATTAAATGGTACTCAAAAAGATATCAAATTTTTTTAAAGATAGAACTATTATTGGCTTGGATATTGGAACGGAGTCAATTAAGATGGTGGAGGTTATGAGAATGGACGATGGTTCATACGAATTGCTTACTTATGGTGTTGCTAGGCACAGTATTGATTTAAGTGAATACTGGGATAGCTCTAAGTTACGTCAAATTTCTATAATTGTTGAGGATATTTTGAATACTGCAGATTTTAAAGGTGTTAAAACTGTTATGAGTGTTCAAAGTAAAGATGTCTATGTAACAACGATGGATTTTGAGTCAAGCTGGACTAAGCCAAGGATTCAAGATGAAATTACTCAACAAGCGCCATATTTTTTACCTTACCCTCCTGATGAGATGAGATTGAGTTGGACTTTTGTTGATGAAGATTCTAAGATTGTAGATTATACTGGCAAACAAAGAGTTATAATTAACGCCCTTCCAGATTTTGTAATAGAAAATAGTAAAAACTTATTAGAACATGTTAATTTGGATGGTGCGGCTTTGGAGAACCAGACTGTTTCTCAAATTCGTGCTAGCCTAACTCCAGATAAAGGTAATACAGTGCTAATGGATATAGGTGGTCAATTTACTACTTTTAGTATTGTAGTAGATGGAATATTGCGATCAAGCTCGCACGTAAATTTTGGTACAGACAAGATTCAAGCTGATCTTATTGAATCACTAGGTGTAGATATGATAACTGCTGAAACTTTTAAAAGAGATATGGGGTTGGTGAACTTGTATTTTTTGCCACCTCAGATTGTTGAGACTTTATCTATTCTCAAAAGTGAGTTAAAAACTTTCGTGGAGCTTAATAAAAAAGTGGCTCAAACTCCTCAAAAAGTTATAGTTAACGGAGGTGGGGTTTTGACTGTAGGTTTTATGGAATATTTTAAAAATTTTGAAATTCCAGTATATGAGGCGAATAATTTTCGCAAAATAAAAGTTTCTGATAACTTAAAACCTTATGTTATGCCAATTGCAAGTCAATTAGCTACTGCAGTAGGACTGTCACTTAGAGAAGAAATTTGACATAAGTTTTTTTGTGTGATAATACTTGAGTTCGTAATGTTAGATTAATTTGAGGATGGAAGAGAGTTGTGAAAGCTTTTCATGAAAAATTTATAAAAGTGATCCTAGCCTTGAATCAGTTTTGTTGGTAGAAGCTACAACATGCCAGGTCGTATCGAAAATAATTATGAGCCAAAACATGATTTGGAAATTGAAAAATTTTAGGCTATTGTGGATGGCAAAAAGGCTTTTTAAAATTGCATCTAAGAAGTCTACTGGTGATTTTATAAAGCTCAATGGGGATTTTAGCAAAAATGAATACTTTGCTTTAATTAATTTTCTGGTTGCCAATAAGGAAGGTTACCCTGCTGTGAATGCTTTTTATAAGCAGTGTTCAAGGGAGACTGGTATGTACTCATATCAGGATAATAGTACTTTTCATCATTATCAAATTAGAGGATGGTAACTTTGTTGCACTTTGTATTTTGCAGAGTGCTTTTTGTTGTCTTAGAAATGTTTGGGTGAGAGTTTACGAACCTGTTTAAATACTCTGACACCTCAAAATCATCCTAATCCCAGCTAGTAGGGTAAAAGATTCCAAACTTGACACTGTTCTCTCATAATTCATATTCAATCTTCTATACTTTTGTAGCCATGCAAAAGATCTTTCAACTACATATCTAATTTTCTTTATAGACTCTATTAAGTAACCATATTGTGTTTTCTATAAGTCCCAGCCAGTCTTTGTATCTAAGTCTGGTTTTTTCATTCTAGGAATGTATTTGTAATCTATGTTGTAAGTTTCTTTGGCCCACTTTTTGACTTTTGGAGAATTAAACCCTTTATCCCCAATTATTGTGAGTTTGTTTTTGTTGTTTTTACCAAACAATGATTCTTTGTAGTGTTCAATAATACATCTAGCTGTAGTCACATCGCTAGTATTAGCAGGGAAATATTTCACATCATGAATTAATCCTTTGTTATCTACTAAGATACATCTCTTTAATCCTTTTCTCTTTTTATGTCCGTCGTATCCTTTGTATTTTTTTGATGGCAAGTCACTGTCACTAATACTTTGATTGTCTATGATTAATAATCTTGGATCGTCCAACTTCCTTTTATTGATAAGTGAGTAAAGAACAAGGTGAATCACCTTATTCTTTTTCCATTTTGAGTAGTGATAGTATACTGATTCCCAGTTAGGATAACTATCTGGCAAGTTTCTCCATTGGCTTCCAGTAATTAGTATATGAAATACTGCGTTTAATACATCAAACAAATCATACATCATCGGTTTTCCTGTCTTGACTATTAGGTGATTTTTGATTGAATTAAATTGAGTTCTGGTTATGTATTCTTTCATAGTAAACTGAATATACCCAGAACTCAATATTTTTGTTAAGAGTTATTAAACAGGTTCTACTGTCTCTTGACATTAGTGCTATGGTGGATAAATATTGGACAAATAGAATTGTATGCTCCAAGTAACCAAGATTTCAGGACCGTTAGTTACAGCAAAAATAGTCGATAGTAAGGACAAACCAAAATTTTTGGAAACGGTTCTGGTAGGGGAAACCAAATTGATGGGTGAGATTATTAGCATTGAGAATGGAGAGTGTAAGATACAAGTGTATGAAGAAACTGGTGGATTAACCGTGGGTGAAGATGTTGAGCTCTTAGGTGAGCTTCTTAGTGTAGAACTTGCTCCAGGATTGCTCAGCAATATGTTTGATGGGATTCAGCGACCACTAGAGGCAATTGATAAGGTTAGTCCAGTTTTTATTGAGGCTGGAATTCGTTTGCCGAGTCTTGATAGAGAAAAACTTTGGGATTTTGTACCGACCAAAAAAATTGGTGAGAAAGTCAGCCAAGGCGATATTATTGGTTATGTTCAAGAGACTGAGTCTTACAAACATTTTATAATGATTCCGCACGGAGTTGAGGGTGGAACTATTGAGGAGATTTGTAGTGGTGAGAATACAATTGTGGATAAAATTGCTGAGATAAAAACCGATTCAGGGCAAAAAATTGATATCCAAATGCTGCAAAAATGGCCAGTTAAGGTGGCTAGAAGTTATCAGGAAAAGCTGACCCCAAAGAAGATTTTTTGACAGGGTAAAGGGTGATTGATGCTATGTTCCCAATTATGCTTGGTGGACCAGTGGCAACTCCAGGACCTTTTGGTGCAGGTAAGACTTTCACTCAACAACAGATTGCCAAATGGGGAAATGCTCAGATTGTTGTGTATGTCGGATGCGGTGAACGTGGCAATGAGATGACTGAGATGGTTAAACTATTCCCAACTCTCAAAGATCCTCGAACTGGCAAGCCACTGATGGATAGGACTTGTTTGATTGCAAATACTTCCAATATGCCAATTGCAGCTAGAGAAGCTAGTATCTATACTGGAGTAACAATTGCTGAATATTATCGTGATATGGGGTATGATGTGGTAATGATGGCAGATTCGACAAGCAGATGGGCAGAAAGTATGCGTGAAATTAGCGCGCGTATGGAAGAGATGCCATCAGAAGAGGGTTATCCAGCCTATTTGTCTTCAAGAATTGCAGCTTTCTATGAGCGAAGTGGAGTGGTTCGCGCTAATTCTGGAGAGGAGGGCTCAGTTATTCTTATTGGCACAGTCTCACCTGCTGGTGGAGATTTTTCTGAGCCAGTAACCCAAGCTAGTCTCAAGAACACTCAAGTATTTTTGGCTTTGGATGAGAAACTTGCAGCAAAAAGGCATTATCCATCAATTAATTGGAATACGAGTTATACTTTATACGAAGATATGTATGAGGATTTGGTGGCTTCTGGGAGTCTTGGACAAGAAGAGGTTGCTAGTCTCAATGGTCAAACTAGTGAAAGTGTTCATCGTGATTTTATAGAGAATAGGGGAATAGCTAAGAGACTGTTGAGCGAAGAAGATGAGCTATTGGAGCTTGTCAAACTTGTTGGAGTAGATGGGCTGGATAATCACAAGAGATTGATTCTGGAGATAGCCAAATCGATACGTGAGGATTTTTTGCAACAAAATGGTTTTGATGATATTGATACGTATTGTGCTTTTGATAAATGTGAGGCGATGTTGAATCTTATTCTGGGACTGTACCAAAAAGTCGGCGAGTTAGTTGAGTCCAAAGGAACGGATGATGACGATTTGGTTGCCAAGATATTTGATGATAAGATGAGGAAAAGTCTATCGGATATGAAGTATTTAAAAACTAGTAGTGAAGTTAATCAACTAAAAAAGGATTTGTTGGCAAGAATTTAGCCCTTTACAAAACATCAAAACTATGCTAAATAATGCTTTGGAAACTATTCCGTTGATTTTATTGAGGCAAATTAATGAAAAATTTACTTTTCACTTCACTTGGTTTGATTGCTGTTTTGTCCCCTAGCTCAGCTTTGGCACAATATCAGTTTCAATCACCAGCTCCTGTTCAACAACATGCTCCAGTTCAACATCCTACACAGCAAGTACCTCCAGTTTCAGTTCCAGTGCAGCCTCAGGTAATACCAACACCTCAAGCTGTACCTACAACTCAAGCGACTGGCTCTAATTGTGTAGTTTTTGATGCTTCCCAGCAACGTGAAAAAACTTACTTTTTTGATGAGCCAGTGACGACTGTAGCAAGTATTTCTGGCACAATTGGAGATGGTTTTATCGAAAGAGTTGGTCCAGCTGGTATCCCAGTAAGTGGTGAAGAAGATCCTAATTATAAAAAGATTGACTTTCTTCCTTATGGATTTCTTGGAATGGTTATGGATACAACTCATAGACATTTCTTTGCTGGACAAGTTGGAGAATCATTTAAACCTTCCAAAAGAGTGTTGATCAAATTAAACATCAAAGGACCTTTTTACAAAAAAGCTGCTTTGAGTGGAGTTTACAATGTTTGTTTCAATTAATTTAGCGTAAGTTTGATCCAAGAAAAATCACCCCTATATAGGGGTGATGTTTTTTGGACTTGAATATTAGCTTTTCATTCTAATTTGTAGAATTTACCAGCTTGGTATTCATTATTAGGGATTGCACATCCCGCGAATTGCCTTACTCTGATCACTGTTGTAGCAGAGCTACATGCAGCAGGTGTTAGACCAAGGCTTCGAACTTTTTTTGCACAGCTTGGACTGACACAGGCTTCACTGTATTAAAATCATTGGAGCCGTTTCGAAAAACAGAGTTATTTGACTGGATATAACCACCTTGAAACTGCCCTGGAGCAGGTTGTTGCGGTTGTTGTGGGTAATGCTGTTGTGGCTGAGGTTGTTGATAAGTAGCTGGATATCCAGGATACTGTGGTGCTGTAGGTACACTAGGTCTTTTGTTGGCACCGCGTTTCACTATCTGAAGATCATCAGTGATAAAATAAATATCACTAGCAGGGAATTCAGTAGTAGGTCGAAAACAACCTGCAACTCTTCCAGACTTCCACAATGAAGCTGTACCAAAACCGCAATCCATCGGCGTTAAACCGTTGATTGTCATGATTTGCATTGTCTCTTGACTTACACTACTGAGTGAAGGTTCTTGAGAAGGGGAGGTTTGAGGGTCATTTTTAGGAGGTGCTGGGTCTTTTACTTTGGTTTCATCAACATCATCGGTACGAATTAGTTGACGATTCTCGTTCATAAAATAGAAACCGGTTGGATATCTATCAGTTCCTCTGACACAAACATCGCCTCGGTTATCCCAAAATTCGATTTTGCTGACGCCATATTGGTTACATGATCTAATTGTTAGACCTTTGCTTTCTAATAACTCATCCGTGGATGCTGCAAAGGCAGGAGAAGTAATAGCTCCGAAGCTAGATAAAGCAATGGATGTTCCTAGAACTCCCAAAGATTCTTTCATTTTATTCCTCAAAATAGTACTATTTAATGATAGCCATAGACGTAACCTAGCAGATTAGTTGTCTTTTGTCAAGTAATTAATTGATTAATTAACTTTGCACAACAATAAATCCCCCAGGAATTTGGGGGAGTGGTTTGTGAATGAAATATATTGAGTCGAGGATTAACTTACATTAGCATAGTAGGCGGCTCTGTGCCCATTATTTCTCTATCGATTATATAATAGAGTTCGGGTTCGATTGAATTTTTGTGAGATAAATGCATTGGCTGTTCAATCTGTGGTTGAATGAATTTGGTCTGACTATTGAGTTCTGGTACTTGGACACCAGTTTCACAATAACCAATTCCATTGCACTCTGATTGAGCAGGACTACTAGGTGAGATGTCTCTATTTCTCAAATCCAATCCCATTGCATTAGCATCACTAGATCCAATTGAGCAAAGCCCCAGAGCTGATAGAACTGTCAATGACAACAGCTGAAACTTGTTCATTGTGTTTTCTCCTATAGTTACTCCTAAGAGTTTACATAATAAGTACAAACTAATTATTACATATATGTCAACATCTTCTTGTTGATTCAACAATTCTTGACAAATTCTTAGATGTGTGTAATTCTACAAATAGAAATTGATTTTGTTTCGCATCTTGCGGAATTTTTTTATTAATTATTTAATTTTTTTATGACTCATTTAGAAGATATCAAACAACATATAGAATTATTATGTATCGAACGCAACCTTGAATCAGATGAGGTTATGAAGGCTATTGAGGTAGCTATTGCTGCGGCTTATCGCAAAGAGTTTGGTGATAGGGAGAAAGCTTATGAAGCTAAATTTGATGAGGAGACTGGAAAATACTCCATTTTTCAAACATGGACTGTAGTTGATCTTGCTAAAGAATTCGATGAAGAAGGTAATCCGCTTGAAGAATTTAGAAATCCTGGTAAAGAAATTGACATAGTTGAGGCTAGGTTGAGCAATCCAGAAATAATGACAGGTGAGATTATTCGTGAGGAGTTGGTGGTTGATGATGAAGTGAATTTTGGACGTATCGCATCTCAAGTTGCTAAACAAGTTCTTTTTCAAACAATTAACAATGCAAGACATAGTAAAATCCTTAACCAGTTCAAAGATAGAGTTGGAGATATTGTAACTGTTGAAATTGACTTTTTTCGCAAAGGAGGGTATCTTGTAAAAATTGGTCAAACAATTGGATTTATTAATCGAGATAATCTTCTTCCAATTGACAAGTTCAAACCTGGTCAAATGGTTAGAGCTTTGATTGTAGATATTAATGAAGATGAAAGAGGTAACTCTAGGGTTGTTTTATCTAGAACACATATTGATTTTGTGAAAGCAATTATTGCTAAAGAGGTACCAGAGGTAGCTACTGGAATCGTGCAGATTGATAAGCTTGTTCGGGAACCAGGGTCTAGATCCAAACTATTAGTTAGTGTCAAAGAGGGAGAGAATATTGATCCTGTTGGTACAATACTTGGACGCAAAAATGTTCGACTTATTAATATAATGCGTGAAATTAGTACATCTCTACAAGAAAAAATTGATATTATTGAGTATCGCAAAGAAGATCTTGAAGGAATGATTATGGATAGTTTAGAGCCAGCAGAAATTGAGAAAGTTGAACTCAACGAAGAAAGAGATCATGCTGATGTATTTTGTTATCCTGAGGAAGCATCCTTGGCTGTTGGGAAAAGAGGAGTAAATATTCGTTTGGCTACAGATTTGCTGAACGTAGAATTAAATATTGTTACTCTTGAGGAAGAAGATGTGACTGAGTCCAATTTTGACCAAGAAGATGGTGGTTTCATGTCTGTTGAAGGCGAAGATACTGCTGATCTTAGAGGAGATCAAGATTCTGAGGAAGTAGTTGAGTTAACTGAGGAAAATATCAAAGAAGAGGTTGAGGCTAGTGTAGATGGTACGACTGAAGTAGAAAAGACACTAGCAGAAGAACTAAAAGACAAAGAAGTTGATAACGAAGGTGTTGAAGAAGAAAAAGAGAAGCCCGAATAAAATAATTTATCAAAAATTCCCAGTTTTGACAGGGGTTAATTTCGTGAATTTTATTCCACCTCAAATCCTAACTAACCCTAACATGATCCCCTGGGTTGATCTTGTATTGAGAAAAATCTTCTTGGTTCAAGATTACTCCATTGATAGATATACTTTGATCTTTTTCAAAAGCCATCTTAATTGATATGTCTAATGAAGGGTTGTGTTCAAATAGATCTTTTCCTTGAACTATCATCTGACTTGGTGTGGTTGTCTCCATATCAAACTGATAGTAGTAATCAACAAAACCTTTATCTCTTGCTTCATAAAGTCTAACAAAGGGTTCGGTTACTTCTTCTGTGTTTAGGTTTGCCTTGATCTTCTCCATTTTGTCGTAAAATACAAAACTGTGAGAATTACTTAGTTCATCACCAGCAAGGACTTTGCTAGGGCCACTGAGAAGACTTTGACATATCTTGAAGTAGTTATCGTGATCTTTAGAAGCCATCAATCTAATCAAGGCTTGGTTGGTTTGGGTAAATTCCTCTTTGGTTAGCAAAGATATTTCGTTGGTGATATGCCAATGTAGGGCTTTGTATGATTCTGGGAACTCGTCAAAGATACTGCTCTGGGAGTTTTCAATGATTTGGAGTAGTTGTTTCCAAGTTAGTTCTCGTCCTTGATTGGGAATATATTCACTAATAGCAGGATAACTACTCACTAGATAATCTTGGAACTGAGATACTGAGCTATGTTCAGAGAGATTAGTTTCACCTTCATCAAGAGAATTATCAAAGTAATGAGCTATTTCTCCAAAAGCCAATTGACCTTCTTGGAGTAGATCCTTTGTTCTACTCATATCCAAACATATGCTAACTACCATATCATCTTCTGTTAGGTAATACACATGATAGAAGTTGGAGTCTACTGCTATTGGTTTGACATTGATTGAGTTAAGTATTTCTCCGCCTTGACCTTTTTTGGTAATTGTTAGTGGCTCAAGACTACTCCAGTTCTTGATAGCATATACAGTATTATAACCAAGCCTAGCCAAAGCAAAATCTGGGTGTGGGGTGTAGTTGTTTTTTTCATCTGTGTTTGATTTAAACTCCAATTCTACATCACTACCCAAGAACCCAATAGATGAAGCTATCATACTTCCTGTATTGAAAACAGTTTGGATGTCTTTGGATTTGGCAAAGTTTTGGAGTTGGATGATGTTTTGTTGAGAGACGTATCCATGTTGAGAATCTGTATCCTGATTATCTAACAGGGCTTGGAGTTCTACGATGATATGGAATACTGAACCAGTTTTACCTGGGTTATGGTAACCATATTGGATCAAGGCTCTAGCGTACTCATTCAAAACCTCCTTGTTCTCAACTTGTCTGTGGAGATTTAGATCTTTTACACCAGCAACTAGATTGGGATTTTGAACTACCCATTTTATGATATTGGTGATGTTTTGAGGGGTTAGGAGGGCAGCATCGGCGAAGACTTTGATGAAAAGGTGAAGATTTCTAGGATTATTTTTGTAAACAGATATACCCTTTGGGGTAAGTAAAGCATCAGCGTGATCCTCAGTTAAGAGGCCAGCATCGGCGAAGATTTTGATCAAAATGTGAAGACTTCCAGGATTATTTTTGTAAACAGATAAACCTTCTGGGGTAAGTAAAGTATCAGCATGAACCTTAGTTAGGAGACCAGCATTGGCGAATATTTGGATGAAGCTGTAAAGTTGACTAGGGTAATTTTTGTAAAAAGAAATACCCTTAGGTGTAAGCAGGGCATCAGCATGAACCGAGGTTAGTAGCCCAGCATCGGCAAATACTCGGATGAAGAAGTGAAGTCTAATATTTTTATCTTTGTAAAAAGAGATACCCTTAGGTGTAAGCAGGGTATCAGCATGAACCGAGGTTAGTAGCCCAGCATTGGCAATTACTTGGATTAGCTTATCAAGTTGAAAAGGGTCATTTTTGTAAATAGTAGAAATATTATCAATAGTAAGCAAAGTATCAACATGAAACGGGGTTAGTAACCCAGCCTCGGCGAATACTCGGATGAAGTTGTGAAGATAATCTTTATTAACTTTGTGGATGCTGAGCATGTCAGGTCTAAGTATGTAATTAACTAAGTTAGTTGTTAGCTTATCAATATTTTCAGAACAAAATGTTGCTAACTGATTTGGGTTATCGATATTGTCTATTTGATTCAGGATTAGTCGTTCTTTTGGGCTGTAACTTTCATGACCATTGTTTTTGGGTTCTGCTGGTTTTGGTAATACTGATGAAGGGAATCTTTCTGACATATTTGTTTTGGGTTGATGTAATTATATCATACATTACTTTCTTTTACAAATCTTACTATCAAAAACCACCCAAATTAGGGTGGATTGTTGATTGTTCTATTTTCCTTCTTTGGCTCTTGCTGGTTCAAAGGCTTTGCCAATTTTATTATGTTTTTTGTAATAGTAGTACCCTCCTCCTCCAGCGGTGATTAGTAAAAGAAGTACAAAGATTGTTACTCCACCAGAACGAGGTGTTTGGGTTAGAATAATCCCTACAGGAAATTCTACTTGTACTTCCTTTTCTGGTAAATCTGTAGCTGTTATTAGAGCTTTATTGATAATAATATCACCATCTTTGACAGAATCTTTGATAGTTGCATTAAAATTAAGAGATACAGTTTGACCAACCTTTACTGTACCCACATCCCAAGTAATTGTAGCGTTGTCTTTATTTAATTCTCCTTTTGGATCAATGTTGGTAATATCTTTTAGCCTGCTAAGATCATAAGTGTCAACTACTTTAACATTGTAAGCATCTTGCTGACCATTATTAGTTACATTTACTGTATACGAAATTTGGTTACCAGTAGTCAGCCCAGCCTGATCACAATTAATGTCTGTATCAAGTTGTTTGCAGACTTTACTAGAGGTGCTTAGATTAGGAGAATTAGGAACGATTACTTGGAACTGAGTACTTACTTTTTGATCAGGAAGGTTATCTGCGCTAATAATTGCTTCATTAAGTATTGTATCAGTGTTGAGAATTTGATTATTGATAGTTGCATCAAACTTCAAAATTCTTACTTCTGAAGGGTTCATATCTCCTAATTGCCAAACTATCTTGCCATTATTTTCATCTAAAATACCCTCAGGATCAAGATTAGTGATATTTTCTAAACGCTTTTTGTCATAGCTGTCTGTTACAATTACATTTTGAGCGACACCACCTCCAGTGTTTTTTACTTCAATTGTATAGGTGATTTGATCTGAAGTTGTCAGTTCGGAACTGTTACAAGGTGTGGTTGATTCGAAGACGACACAGGTTTTTTGTGAATTGGATAGATTTGGATCAGTGGGTTCAATAATATTGACAATAAAAGTACCTGGAGTACCACTCAAACCTTTGCTGTCTGTTGGGGTTACAGTGAAAGTAGATCTAATTGGAGTGGTTTCATTTGATTGGCAATTGATAATTGTAGAGGTAGAATTATACGAACAAAAGCTAGGTAGATCATTAGGTGAATAAGACAAAGGTGTGTTGTTATCAGGATCAGAACCAATAATTGTATCAAATGACTTTGACTCCCCGCGAAGAATTGTAATTTCTTGACCTGGGACGGATGGAGGAAGGTTGGTTTCTTGGGCTGGAGCAGGAGAGGTTACAATTTGGCTAAGAATATAGCCATAACCTAAGAATCCAGCTTCTAATTGATTTTTAAATTGGTACCCAGATGTTGTGGATAGTTGAGTCCCTGGAAATGCCATATAGATTGGATTGGAGACATTATTTCCAGAACTATTGTCAGCAATTTGGTCAGAAGGGCTTCGACCTGTTGTTTCGGATTCGTATCTTCTTTCGTCAGCATCTGGGAAATGTGTAGTGGTATTGCCCACAATATTCAAACGAGTATTAGCAGGTGTATTCATACATATATCCCCACCTTTTTGAGCAGAAGTTACTGAGGTCGCATTGTTTCCAGATAGAGTTGCTGAGATACAGTATTTTGTAGGACTTGCTTGATTGACCATTATCTTGACCCTTGGATTTTGAATGGCTGCAGAACCAGCTGTAGCACCATTGTTGTAATAAAGTTCAAAAGTGATGTTTTGGTTTTGGCTCACGTTTATTTCTCTGGGGTTGTTATTAGCTGTATTGATGGCAAAAAAACTTAACATTGGAATGTCTTTACAATCATCAGCAGAATAAGTAGGGTTAGGGTTGGATGTTGTGATTGGGTATGGATTGAATGTTGGGCTTGTTGTTATTGTCTGACAATCAGGTTCAAATGGTGCTGTTTGAGCTGAAGTTGTGACTGTCGATGGTTGTAATGGGATTAAATTCAAAGCAAGAAACAGGAATGAAAGACCTGCAAAAAATTTCTTCAAAAACTTGTTAGGACTCATAAAATAAATATTAATTAATAATAATTATATCCAAAAAATATGCTGATGTCAAATAAAGTTGGAAGTCTCCAAACGACTAGGTTGAGATTTGGACAAGTTTTTATATAGCACTGTATTGTCTACAAAGAGATCTCATATTTATATACTTCTAGATAATTAATTAAATGATTGTTTATTTAGGTTGTATGGGTTGATTAGCTATTTGAGAAGCTTTGGTCGAACAAATTTGAGATATTCGTCAATCCACACTTCTCTTTCATCCCATTTCATTGTTTTTTGGGGTTGTGTTAGACCCTGTTCACTTCCTACTCCTGTAGAAACTATTAGAGTTTTGCCTTTGAGTTGGTTAGTTAGTTCTAAGGCTTTTTTTAAAGCACTTCTTCTGTTTATATATTTATAGTATCTAGACTGGTAGGTTTTTGGTCAAGATCTTGTTCTAGAAGTTCTAAAATTTTTTTTGGGTTATCGTTTTTATCATAATTGTCGGTTGTCAAAATGCTTATATTGGCATACTTTTGACTTATAGTTGCTAGAATTGGTTTTTTCCAATCATCACGTCCAGCTCCATCACACGAAACAATATGAATAATATTATTAAAATAATCTGGAGTCCAGCTTTGGATAGTTTGAAGTAACTGTTTCATACTTTCTGGTTCGTGAGCATAGTCAACTAAAATACTGATTTTTCTTTTGGGTGAACTTATATGAGATTTTTTGAAAATTGTTAACCCATTTTTGACAACCCATTCCATTCTACCCGACACTGGCTTTAATTTGGAAGAGAGTTTGGATAGCTTGAGTTTTAGCTGGGTTTCTTCTTTGGTGTTTTTTGTTAAGGTTTTTGCAATTATTTGGATAGCAAAAAATAGATTATTGATGTCAAAATCTGTTATCAGATTGGTGCGGTAACTTTTGCCAAAATAAGTGAAAGACTTTTCCATGGTGTGGTTTTTTTCGATAATAATTTGTTTATTAGGTTGGGGAAAGGATATTTGAAGAGTTTGTTTTAACTTAGCTGGGATGGTTGAGACAATAGTTTTGGAGTATTCACTTTGTCCGTTGAGAACCGCAATTCCACCAGGTTTTATATTGCGAAATAACAAGGCTTTGCTGTTAAGATAATTTTCGAAGCTACCATGATATTCTATATGCTCTGGGAAAATATTCAAAAAGAGCCCAGAGTTGAATTGGCCCAACCCCTGATGACGGTTTTGTTGTAACCCTTGTGAAGACATTTCTAGTATGACATATTCGCAGTTATTATCGACCATTTTTCTCAAATATTTTTGAATGTTATAGCTGTCTAATGTAGTCATTTTGTGAAGATTGAGGTACTCTTGATGACCATCAAGGTTGATTATGCCAGTTGTTATATAGCCTGTTTTGTGACCAATTAGATTCAAAAGCCTTCCAGTGAATACAGTAGTTGTGGTTTTGCCTTTGGTACCAGTGATAGCGATAATATTTATATTTTTGGCGGGGTTGTGAAATTTTTTAGCATTATAGTTAGCTTTGATGCCATGATAAACTGGACGTATATTGTTCAGTAATTGTTTTGGGATGAGTTTTTTGACGATTTTTTTGATGGCTGACATTTGCTTGAAATTTGATTTGATTGTTAGGTAATGTCAAGGTGTTAACTTGATTAAGTATTTTTGAAAAGGGTTGCAAATTAAAGTGTTTGACTCTTGACAAAAGATCATCTTTTTAGTTGAATGATTCTACTTCGGAAAATATAGATAAAATTTTATAAAGCCACTTAACTTAAATAAATATGAATTCAAAAAAAATTGCAACAATCTTGAACCTTATAGAAATTGCTGATAATAATTTAAAAACAGCTAAGTCTTTGTTAACTCAATTGGGGGGTTCTGAAGTTTCTAGACCAGCTTCTCACATGCCTACTCAAGCTAGTGTTGACGAAAGTGATGCCTTAGAGGTAGTTGAAGGTTATTTTGATGGTGAGAGTATGATTGGTGATAATGGTCAGACATATTTGATACCACCAAATTATGCAAGTAAGACTCAGCTAGTTCTTGGTGATAGGATGAAGTGGATTTTGACTACTAGTAGGGAAATTTTTAAATTAATTCAACCAGCACTGCGTGAAAGGGCAACTGGGACATTTACTGTTGAAGATGACAGATATTTAGTGATTGTTGATAAACACCCTAATCCAGTTCAAATTCTCAAAGCAAGTGCTACTTATGCAATGAAGAATTTAGGACTTCAAATTGGGGATGAGGTTGCTATTACTATTCCTAAAGATTCTACGCCGACTTGGGGAGCTTTTAACAGTATAGTAAAGAGTCATGGTGACGATTCTTTGGAGGATAGCAAGATTTTTAATAATGATTTTTTGTCTGATTCGAATAACCAAAGTGATGATGATCCAGATATTGAAGCTGATGATTCTGAAGCTAATGTTGTAGATAGTGAAGAAAATTTTTTGTAGAGGTATTTTAAAGGGCTACAATTGAACGAATATGATTGGATATTTTGGAAGTTATAACAAACTGTTTGTTATTTAGATACTTGGTATCAATGTGATTTAGAGTGTTAAGAACCACCTTAGAAGGTTGGATTTCTGGGTGTCTTAGTGCTGTAATTCCGGTGTTTAGATAAGAATTAAACAAAGGAGACTGTAAAAAATTCATAAGATAATTTCTTTTTTGATTAATGTTTGGGATTTTATCGAATAGGTTATCAAGTTTTTGAAGAAAATTTCTTATTAACTGTTCGGAATTATTATTAAGGTTGAAGTTAATGTGGGTTGGGTGAAGTGAATTTAATTGAGCTAGATCGTTCAAGCTTTGAAGATTTGCTAAATTAACAGGTGTAGAATTAACTGCTACTGGTTCTGTAGAACCTATAATATATGTTTTTTGCAAGAGAGATTTACTTAAGAGAGTGGGTTTTTGTTTTGGAGTAATTCTGTTAGTTATTTGAGTAATTATATCAGGTTTATCAGGATTTTCTTGTTTTTGAAACTCATTCTTGGTTTGTCTTAGTTGAACAATTTCAATGGGTACAATATTTTGTAAAATATCTTTTCGTAATTTTAGTTTTTCAAGTGGTGTATATTTTTCTAACTCTTTAAGTAAAATAGATTTTTCTCCACTAGAGAGTATTTCGGAATTTTGGATAATGTTTTGTAGGTTTTGCTCTGAGAGATTCTCGTTCATAAATATTAGTATAAAAATTTTTTTCAAGTTTGACAACAGGGTAAATTCTTGTTAATTTTTGCTATGAATGGCTAAAATTATTTCTGTGGTAAATCAAAAGGGTGGGGTAGGTAAAACAACCACAACTGTCAACCTAGCAGCTTCTTTAGCTGGACTAGGGAAAAGGGTATTAATAATAGATTTTGATCCACAAGGACACTCAACCGAGCATTTGGGAGTCAAAGCTGAAAAAGGTAAGACAGCTTTAGAACTTCTCAACAAAGAAGGTTCTTTAACTAGTTTATTGTATCCAACTTATGTTTCGAATTTATGGATATTACCAACTAACCTTAGGCTTGGTCAGTTTAATCAAAATAGTCCGGTAGGAAGACAATTTGCTCTCAAAGAAGGAATTAGAGAAGAGGTTAAAAATCGTTTTGATTATGTAATAATTGATTGTCAACCATCTTTATCTTTATTAACATTGAATGCATTGGTGTCTTGTGATAAAGTTCTGCTTCCTGTTCAAGCTGAATTTTTGGCACTTGATGGCTTGTCACAACTAATTGTAACTCTCAAAGAAATTCAAACTAAGTTACACCCTAAATTATCAGTGCTTGGAGTTTTGTTAACAATGTATGATAAACGAAACAAACTGAGTTTTGAAGTCAAAGAAGAATTGCAGAAAAACTTTCGTGAAGATATTTTTGATATTGTTATTCCAAGGAATGTGAAGCTTGCTGAGGCTCCTTCTTTTGGTCAAAGTATTTTAGACTATGCAGGAAATTCTTCTGGTGCGGTTGCATATAGAGCTTTGGCTAAAGAAGTTATTAAAAAGTTGAATTAGTGATTAACAATAATTGTAGATATAAAGGCTATTGGTTGGATTTGATGTATTCAATCATTGTGTTAACATCACTTACTTCTAGTGGGTCTGGGTCAGAATTATCAGATTTGCCAGCTTCTGTAAAGATTTTTTGAACTTCTCCATTGTTTACTAACATTGAATATCTCCAAGATCTATTTCCAAATCCAAGATTTTCTTTTTTGACTAACATTCCCATTGCTTTAGTGAATTCTGTGTTACCATCGGGAAGCATTTTAATGTTTTCTATATCTTGTACCTTAGCCCAGGCATTCATTACGTAGGCATCGTTGACAGATAAACAGTAAACTTCGTCAACTCCAAGTTTTTTTAAAGTATCATATTTTTCTTCGTATCCTGGTAGATGAGTGGAAGAACAAGTTGGGGTAAAAGCCCCGGGTAGAGCAAAGACGACAATTTTTTTGTTATCAAAAATCTCTGAACTGCTTACATCTTTCCATTCAAATTCACCATTGTTATTTTTTACTCTAGTTTTGAATGTTACATTGGGTATTTGCATAGTTTAATATTTATTAGGTTGTTATGATTATATTGAGGATGAAATCTATTGTTTTGTCAATTAAATAAGTCTAAGTTTTTACAACTAGTTAATTAGTTGATATTATGGGGATAATTTTTATTCTTTTTTGAAAAATGTGATTTTTTGTGAGATTTTTTGAATGTTTATATTTACCTATTATATGGTATGTTTGGAACTATAAACTATAATAATTCTTGACAAAAAAAAATTAAAATTTTAAAAACCTCTTACTATGGCTAATAAAGTAGGAAAAACTCAATTAATTCAAGAAATTGCAAAAGATACTGATATGTCACAAGCGGCAGTTGAAAAAGTTCTTAACTCATTTGTGGGTAATGTAACTTCAAACCTAAAAGGTGGAAGTAATGTTACAATCACTGGTTTTGGAACTTTTAGAGCTACAAAGACTAAAGAAAGAATGGGTGTTAACCCACAAACAGGAGCTAAGATCAAGATCCCTGCTTCTATTAGAGTTTCTTTCTCTGCAGGTCAAACTCTAAAGAATGATGTAAACGGCAGATAGTTTGATATTTGTATCAATTTATAAACCCCTTTTGGGGTTTTTTTGTAGGTTAAGGAGTTGCTAATTTTAATAAAAAATGAACTCACTAAAAAGTTGAGTTCTTTGGTGAATAGATGATAGCTCTTCCGAATAGCTTTTGGGCTTTATTATCTTCTACACGATGGTGAAGGCTTCGTCCTTTTGGGAAAAAGCGATTGAGCTCCAAAAATTAATGCTAATCAAATTTACTAATCATCTATTCTAGTTATAAGCATATCATATTCTTTGTATTTGTGCAATTTTGACTTGATTTTGTGTGTTTATTTAAAACTTATCAACAATCATGGTTTTTTGTTTGAATTTTCTTGACAGAATCCCTTCTATGGGTAATTATTGACTTATATGTCAAAGAGTAATTATGGTGCAGAGAACATTACTGTCTTAGAAGGTTTGGAGGCTGTTAGAAAGCGTCCTGGAATGTATATTGGAAACACTGGCAAAGATGGTCTTCATAGATGTCTTGGAGAGATATTGGATAATTCTGTGGATGAGTTTATGGCGGGACATGCAACAGTGCTCAAGGTTGTTCTTAAAAAAGATGGTTCTGTTCTTGTATCTGATGATGGTAGAGGTATTCCAACCGATATCCACCCCAAAACTGGCAAGTCAACTTTGGAGACTATTTTAACTGTGCTTCATGCTGGTGGTAAGTTTGATCAAGATTCTTACCAATTTTCTGGTGGCCTTCATGGTGTTGGTGCTTCTGTGGTTAATGCTCTTTCAGATATGTTAGAAGTTTGGGTTAATCGAGAAGACAATATTCACTATATGAGTTTTAGCAAAGGAAAACCCAATAATGAACTTATCAAATTTGAAAAAGAGCTGCTGGCAGGGAAACACCCTGAAATTGTTGAGCATATTCTTGGTGATAAGACTGGCACGGTAATTAGTTTTAGGCCAGATTATGAGATTTTTGAAGAAGTTTCTTTTGATGTTGATGAGATAAAACAATCTCTCAAACAGATGGCATATTTGAATAAAGGTCTTAAAATTGTTTTTGTTGCTGAGAAAGAGTCTATTGAAGAAGAGTTTTGTTATCCATTAGGAATTTTGACATACCTTGAGGATCTTACTGAAAAAGAAACTTTGATTACTCCAATTATTCATTTTGAAAGAAAATTGAAGAATTTTGAGCTGGAGATGGCAATTGCTTATGGGAGTGATAGTAGGGAAAAATTATTTCCTTTTACTAATGGGATTATCAATCCAGAAGGTGGAATGCATGTGACCGGCCTGAAGACTGCAATTACTGCTTTGATCAATAATTACGCTCAACAAAAAGGATTTTTTAAAAAAGATGAAAAATTTACTAGTGATGATCTTCGTGAAGGTGTTAGGATTGTACTATCTATAAAGATGATTGATCCACAATTCACATCTCAATCTAAGGTAAAACTTGGTAGTACTGTTGCTCGAAAAAACACCTACAAACTTGTTACAGAAGGGTTTGGAACTTATTTAGAAGAAAATCCAGCTATTGGGCAAACAATTGTTGTTAAGGCTCAGCTTGCAATGAAAGCTCGATTTGCTGCTAAAGCTGCTCGTGAAAGCGTTATGCGAAAAGGAGTTATGGAAAGCATGGCTCTTCCTGGTAAATTAGCTGATTGTTCTGAAAAAGATCCAGTAAAATCTGAGATTTATATTGTGGAGGGAGATTCTGCTGGAGGTTCTGCCAAACAGGGACGAGATAGAGAAACTCAGGCAATATTACCTCTTCGTGGAAAGGTTCTCAATACTGAGAGGGCGACACTTGATAGGATTATGAACTATGAAGGTGTTAAGAATATGATTATAGCCTTTGGTACTGGTATAGGAGATAAGTTTGATGTTCAAAAGCTAAGATATCATAAAATAATTTTGATGACTGATGCTGATGTTGATGGAGCTCATATAACAACCTTACTACTAACGTTTTTGTATAGATATATGCCTGATTTGATTGAGGGTGGGTATATTTATATGGCTAGACCACCTTTATATAAGGTATCTTGGGCAAAAAGTAAATTTGAATATGTTTATTCTGATGAAGGTAGAGATGAGGTTATAAGTAAAGTTAGGGTTGCTAGTCCAGATAAGGATGTGAAGTTTGAAATACAGCGTTATAAAGGCCTTGGAGAGATGAATCCTGAACAACTATGGGATACAACTATGGATCCAGCTAGCCGTTTGCTTTGGCAAGTTACTATTGGTGAAGCTCAAGCTGCAAATGATGTTTTTGAAGATCTTATGGGAGCAGATGTGGAGCCAAGGAGAAAATTTATTGAAGAGAATGCGGTATTTGCAGAGGTTGATCTTTAGAAAAACTTTTTCAGTTTAATTTCCTTGCATGATTATCCTAATTGTTTTAGGAATGGTTTATGTTTTCCATTGATCACAAGTTTAATGAAAAGCTGACCAAAAACCAGCTCAAAAAAAGCAACAAAAAAAGTTCTTGAAACTGGTTAAGTATGTTTATGCACACTCTTACTTTGATGTTGGTTATACATTGAGTTAGTAAAATTGACTCAATGAGCTTTGATTATTTCAAAAAAGAAACCCCTTTCGGGGTCTTACTGTTGAGTTCTTTAACAATTTGAAGAAATCTAACTCAGGAACTAACCAAAAAAGTTAGCTCCTTATCCTATTTACAATGTAAGGAACTACGCTATTTTTACAGCAAGGTTTTTACTAGCACAAAAAAAAGGTTTTGGCAAATAAAATGAAAAAGAATTGGGATAGGTTCGATGCTAAATTAAAAAAGTGTAAAAAAAGACCTCTAAAATATAGAGATTTGTTGGAAAAAGGGGAATCTGAACTCCTTACATTGTAAAAAAGATTGAGTCGATTTCCCCTTTGTTAGGCTAGTTTATCTATGGCTTCTTGTCGCTCCACCGAAGTGGTCGAGCCACAGGCAACACAAACAGCTAAACATCATAGCCTGATAAGACTGACATCTCTTCTACTTCGACCAGAATCTTTCTAGCGAGTGCTTAGTATGTCAGGACGTAAGCTCTGATTCTAGACGAATGCAGAAACTATGTCAGTTGAATAAAACAGTCATTATTAAATGACTAGTATGTAGTATATATTACAAAACATTTTTGTGCAAATAAATATTATTTTGATTGAGTTTATAAAAATTTTGGTTTTAGAGAACAATCCAAAAATATGGAGCTGGTTTTTCTCTTACATTGATTGGTAAATCAGGATTGGAGTCTTTAAAAATATTGGCCTCAGAATCGTTAAGAGGTTCAAAAACAATTCGTTCAGCTGAGGCAAGAGCAGGTTTATTTAGCTCAATAGGGTCTATAGTTGTGGAAAATGTAGCAGATTTCAAATTATTTATAGGTTCATCCATATTTATTGTACCAAGGCTTATGTATTCATAATTTAGCCCATCGATAGCTCTTGTAGCAGCGGAAATTTTTAACTGATTAGGAATTGGTTTACTTTGATTATCGGTTTTGACATTTTCTGGTATGTTGTTAAGTTTGATCAAAATTTCGGTGTGGTTGTCAACGATCTTAAAATAAAATTGTCCAAAAATTGTAACTTGATTGGGACTTATTGCCCCAAAAATATCTCTTGTTTGGATTTTGGAAAGCGAGTTTTGAGTGTAATTATTTGATGACCTGGTATCTATATTATTGGGTTGATTGTCCATTTTGTTACGAACTCCAAGTAAGTAACCACTTGTGATTAAAGCAAGGATTATTGAAAATACCCAAAATATCTAAAAAACTTTTGAATTTTCATAATTTGTTTTATCTTGATTAAGATAACTTTAATCGTCAAATCATCTCGGCAATTGTCTTTTTTAGGGAGATATTTTCTCCAAAAGTTCTTATTTCATTTTTCCATTGACTGATTTTTTCATCATCTACTTTTCTTAGGTTGTAATAAGTAATTTGTTTTGACCTTATACCACAAGTTTGAAAAATTGTTCTTTTCCAGAATAATTCTAATATGTTACCATATACTAGTTTGTTTTTCCATTTTGATTCTTTGGAAATACTTACAACAAGGGCTTTTTTGTTATCTAATAATGGAATAAGTTTACCTTTTTGATACTGATAAGCAAAACCTGATTGAAAGACCTTATCACAAAAACCTTTTAGAATTGCTGGCATAAGCCCCCACCAAACTGGATGGAAGATTGCAATCATATCTGCCTTGCGGATTCGGATTTGATATTCGATGGTTTGAGTATCTTTGGTATCTGGATTGTAAACTGGGTCAAAATCTTCTTTGTAAAGGTCAATGTAGTCGATTTCAATATTTGAATAATTAATTCCTTCACAAAACGCTGCACAAAGTTCGTTGATTGTCATAGCCCGGTTATCATGTCGTGATAATGGGTTAGCTACAACTATCAAGATTTTTTTTACTTTGTTTGTCATAGCCAAACCCTTACTTAATAGGCAAAAAATGTAAAGTAGTCTTTTTGTTATAGTTAACCTATTGATGTAATTTTTGGCTTATTAATTAAGAAAAAACTTGACAAGAATTTTAATATTATTATTAAATGTTAGTGGTTAGGAATAATGAAAATGTTTATGATTAAATACAATAATAATTTGATGGTCAATTTTAATAGTTTTTTAATTAGAACTAGTCTAGTATTTTTTGCTGCAGTGTTGTTCTTTATGATAGGTTTATCTGTTAATGCTCAGAATACTGAGAATTTGTTAGAGATTGTACAGAATGAAGAAGAGCTTTCAACTTTTTCTTCTGCTGTGATGAAAGCCGGTTTTGAAGATTTGCTTTTGAGTGAAGGGCCGAATACTGTATTTGCTCCTAGTAACGAAGCTATTGAGGCATTACCTGATGGTGTTTTGGCTGCTCTTTTGATGGACGAGAATATTGAGACACTTAAAACTATTCTTAATTATCATATAGTCAATCAAGATCTTAATTCGACTCAAGTTCTTGAAGGTGGATCATTTGAGACAATGAACTCAACAGAAGAGTTGGTTGTATCCCAAGATGGTGAGACTGTATTTCTTAATGAAGATAGTAGGATCACAAGGGCTGATTTTGATGGTAATAATGGATATGTTCATATAATTGATAAGGTATTGATTCCTTCATCAGTAGATGTTAATCAGTTTGTTGTTGATCAGGCTGAAACAACTCCTAGAACTGGAGGAGTAAGTAGTTTACTTGGATACTCTGTTTTTGGAGTAGTAGCTATATTGGGAGGAATGCTTGGATTTAGTGGGGATAGATTTTCGTCAGTAGAAGGATTTGTTTCTAGATAGTTATTTCCGGGGTCGATAGAAAAATTCAGATGAGAAATAGCTTTGGGTAATACTCGAGGCTGTTTTTCTTTGGCAACTTGTATAGTTGTGTTTGATATATACTATATGAATTCAACAAGTTTAAATATAGTAGTAATATTATTCTATAGCTTGTTACGAGTTTGGGTTTTTTAAAGATTGGTCAAAGTATGAGATAATTATTTTGAAAAGGTTTTGATATGTATTAGGTTGTAAAACAGGGAAAGTATAGTTAATGAACCAATTCCTTTAGGTGGAGCAACAAATATGTTGGTTGGGTGAATATCATCAAGATTAAGATCACCTTTGAGTTGACCTGAAGATTCACTGGTTGCCGCGTCGATTATAATTGCCTTTGGTTTGAGCCAATTTTTATTAATAAGGTTAGCTTGTCCGACTGCAGTAACAATAATATCCGCATTTTTGGATAACTTCATTGGGTTATTTGTGAATTCGTCAATTTTTATAACTTCTCCTTTGTGTTTTTCAAAATACTCTGTTACTGGTTTGCCTACAAGCTTTCCTTGACCAATGACAGCAATTTGATATTGAGAATAATCAGGCTGGTGTTTGAGAAAGTCATTAAAATTATCAGTCTTAAAACCCAAAATATCTTTGATAGTAAGGTCTATTGCTTGGATAGTAGGGTGAAGCAAATTTTTTGACTGACTATTGAGAAGATCGATGTCACAACTTGCGGGAATAAAACTGATTACACTCTCCAGCCCTGGAGGTAAAGGTAATTGAACAATTATTCCAGAATTTTTTTCGGATATACTCTTGATTAGATCAACTAACTGATGTTTTGTTGAAGTCTCAAAATGATGTAATTTGGTTATAATATTTAGTTCTTGAGCTTTTTTGATCTTGAATTGTATGTATTTGTTAGATGCAAAATCGTTACCCACTTGAACAATGTGTAGTGTAGGTATGTTGACTTTTGATTGGATGGTTTTTGAAGATGTTCTTGGAATTTATTTCTTAGTGGACTTATGTTGTACATATAAACAAGAAAACCCAAAAAGTACCTTTGGTCAATTATTTTATGTTCAGTTTGCTGGTTAGTTTTAAAATTTGCCCTCAATTTTAGTTAAATTCATGAAAACCTTTACTATTACTAAAAATTTAAAAATATATGGGGTAGAGATTATTAGGCAGATTTTCTTTCAATAACAATGTTTTTTTTGTTACTTTTTACTTGAATATTACGAACCCTTGGGCTTTCGAGGATGAACTGAGCAAGCTGGTTCTGTATAGTATTTGCAAGAAGTGTTTTGATTTCTCTAGCTCCGTATTCAAAATTTTCACCTGCTTGTTCAACTAGATTATTAACACTATCATTGGTAAAAGAGATTGTTTTTCCTTGTTTTAGTAGGTGACTTTGTAGGATTCCTAGCTCCTTTTCAATTATTTTGGTTAAGACTTTTTTATCAATTGGTCTAAATACAATTTTGCTAGAGATACGACCAAGAATTTCTGGTTTGATTCTTTTGGTGATTTCTTCCATAACTTGCTCTTTGATTGATTGATAGTTTTGTTCACTTTGTTCTGTTAGGCTAGAAAAACCAATTTTGGAAGCGAATTTGTTAAGTTGATTCTTACCAAGATTAGAAGTTAGGAAAATTAAAGTGTGTTCACAAGATACAGTATTTCCTCTGGCATCTGTGATTTTGCCTTCTTCAAGCATTTGTAGAAGTATGTTGAGATTTTCTGGATGACCTTTTTCTATCTCATCAAAAAGAATTACGGAATAGGGTTTTTTACGTAAGAATTCAGTTAATTGGGGGGCGTCATCATAGCCAACGTAACCAGCTGGAGCTCCAAGTAATCGGCTCATTTGGTGTTTTTCTCTAAATTCTGACATGTCTAGTTTGAGTAGATATTTGTTAGGATCGCCGTAAAGCTCTTTGGTAAGGACTTTGACAAGCTCTGTTTTGCCAACTCCTGTAGGCCCAAGTAGTAAAAATGAAGCAATAGGTCCATTAACAAGACTAACTCCTGCATAAGCTCTTTTTAGTGCTTTGGTTATTTCTGTGTTGGCTTCAGTTTGTCCAAAGATTTGATTATCAAGAACACTTTGAAGATTATTGATTTGGGTAAAGATATTAGAACTAATTCTGACAAGAGGAACCCCAGAAATTTCAGAAATCACTTTTTCTAAAAGTGTTTTGGTGACTACACTAGATTTTTGGGCTTCTTTGTTTTTTACATTAAGCACCGCAAGCTCTTTTTCTAATTTTTTTTGATCTTTTTCAAACTTTTCTGATAGTTCAAAATTACTGTTAAGAATAGCTTCGTTTTTTTGTTGGATTAGGGTGATAATTTGTTTCTCAACATTTTCCCAACTGTTTTTATCTGTTTTGGAATTACTTTTTTCGCTGGATTTAATTCTAGCTCGAACAAGACACTCATCAAGAATATCAATGGCTTTATCAGGAAAACGTCTTTCTGGAGCAAACCTGTCTGATAGACTAACAAGCTCATCCAAAAGATTTTCGGGAAATTCTGAGTTATGGTAGTTTTCGTACATTGGTTTGATTCCTTTGAGGATATCAATAGTTTGAGCAAGGTCAGGTTCATCAAGTCTTATTGGTTGAAATCTTCTTTCGAAAGCTTTGTCTTTTTTGATAACTTGT
Source organism: Candidatus Altimarinota bacterium (assembly GCA_012031925.1). Lineage (GTDB taxonomy): Bacteria > Patescibacteriota > JACMRA01 > JACMRA01 > JACMRA01 > JAAUSE01. The sequence goes on along the minus strand of JAAUSE010000003.1, from coordinate 17,429 downwards.
CGATATTCGTCTTCAGTAGTTGCTCCGATAATACTTATTTCGCCACGTGCTAGTGCTGGTTTTAGTATATTGCTTAGATCTGGTCCTGAGTTGTTACCACCTCCACCTGCTCCAACTGTTGTGTGAAGCTCGTCAATAAAAAGGATAATATTCTTACGTTCGGCGATCTCATCAAGAATAGCCTTGATTCGTTGTTCAAACTCACCACGAAAAACAGAACCTGCAATTAAATTACCAACATCAAGCCCAAGGATTTTTTTATCCATTAACCACTCGGGGACTTTATCTTCATTGATTTTTTTGGCAAGACCTTCAATAAGAGCAGTTTTACCAACTCCTGGTTCTCCAAGAATTATTGGGTTGTTTTTGTTCTTACGAGACAGGATTTGAATGATTCTTTTGATTTCATTATCTCTTTGAATGACATTGAACTTAGGCTCGTTGATTACTTTTTGATTAATGTTGGTTGTAAAGAACTCCAAAGCAGAATCTTTGTTTTTGCGATTTTTGGATTTTTTTTCTGGTAGGTATTATGTTTTCTGAAGAATAGCCTTTGTTATATGATTTGAAAAGAGAATTAAGTACATCAAGTAGTTTTTGTGAAGACTCTTCATTGAGGTTCATTAGAGCTTGTCCGTTGGAATTGTTGGTTCGCAAAACTCCATAAATTAGATGTTCAATGCCAATATAATTGTAATTGTGTTTTTCTGCGACCATTATTGCTGAGTCCAAACATTTTTGAAGCTCTTCTGTAATTTCTGGAAGAAGAGGGTTGTTGTCTTGGTTGCTTTTGCGAGAATTTTGAAATTTTTCAAATCCTTGTTTACGAATCATTTCCAGCAACTCTTCATTGGAAAGGTTATCCATAAAACTTACTTGGAAAGGTAAGCCCTCTTGGGGCTGAGAAAGCACTCCAAAAAGTAAATGTTCAGATCCTATGTGGTTGTGACTTAACTGAATAGCAATTTGTTGAGCTATTGCTAGAGCGTTTTTGGCACGTGAATCAAATTTGGGTAGAGCTGGCATAATAAATAATCAATAGTTTAATTGAAAAAAAAGTATTTGCAAATGATTGTATTTTGTTGCAAATTAATATATAGAAAAAATTGAATTTTGGCAAGGGATGTTTTTGGTTGCTAATTTGAATTAATTAATTTTTAGTTTGATGATTTTGCTTAAAAAAAGTTTGTCTTAAGTATTTATTATAAGGGTTTTTTTTGATCTTTTTTCTATGCATTTGCGTGCCGTAGCCTTTGTTGGTAGACCAATTATATTCTGGGAACTCTTTATCAAGTCTTTGCATAAGTCTATCCCTTTGGACTTTGGCGATGTTACTTGCTAGAGCAATTGATAAGTATTTATCATCAGCTTTGTTTTCTCTAACTATATTGATTGAGTCTTCAAAAAGAGATTTCTCTGACTTCTCACTAATAATTAATTTGTTAAATTCCTTGAGTGGGATATTGAGATTGTTTTCTTTGCAGATTTCTTTAAGCAAGTCAGGATTGAATTGATTTCGGATTTTAATTTTGCCATCTACGAATATTTGAATATTTTTATCCAAAAGCCAAAAGATAATTATTTTCATCATCAAAGAAAGGCAGACCCCTATACCGTATTTATCTATCAAAAAATTATTTGCTTGAAGTGTTAGGTTGGGTATTTGGTGAGTTGAAATTAGTTGACAGGCTTTTTCTCTAAGCTTTGGCTGAAGTAGCTTACTATCTCTAACAAAATCAAGATTTTTGTACTTTTTTGTAAATTGCTCAGTAGATTGTTTTTGAGTGAATAAGGGATAATCAGAGGAGAGTTTGGTGCCAGCCATATATACTGGTCCACATAGAGCTCCTCTGCCAACTTCATCTATTCCTATGACATTGACAATTTGCATATTAGTTGTAATTTTGAAATATATGTTGAAAAAAATTTTGTTATTGATTGTAGTTATCGTAGTTATTGTTTTTGGAATAATTATTTTTAATAGTCAAGACAAAGATCAAAACCAAGCTGATTTGAAAGTAGTGACTAATATTTATCCTGCCTATGATTTGGTTAGTCAGATTGCCAAAGAAGAGGTTCAGATTACACTAGTAAATAATCAAGGGGTTGATCCTCACGATTTTGAACCAACTGGCAAGCAAATAGCTGAGATAGAAGATGCTGATATTTTTATATATTTTGATGAAATTAGTGGTTGGGTTGATGATGTTTTACCAAAACTTAAACAAAAAGATATCAGGCTAGTTAACCTAACAGATAGTGTTGATTTGCTTGAAATAGGTGAGGAAAATGAAACTGAACATAAAGAGGAAGGGGTTGATGAGAAAGGTGAAAAACACCATAAGAGCTTTGACCCTCATGTCTGGATGGATCCTCAAAATATGCAAGCTTTGGCGAAGGTTGTAGCAATTGAACTTTCTTTACTTGACTCCACTAATTCAAGATTATACGAAACTAATTCTCAGATATATATTCAAAATTTGGATCTTCTTGATACATCGCTTGCCAAAAACTTGGAACAATGTTTAGTGAATAAAATTGTTACTTCGCACGATGCTTTTGATTATTTGGGAAATCGTTATAATTTTGAAATTTTTCCTATTAGTGGTATTGATCCAAGTGAAGAGCCTAGCCCTCAAAAAATTATCGAATTGTCTAAGATTGTTGAAGATGCTCGTATAAATGTGATTTTGTTTGAGACACAAGTTAGTGATGATTTTGCCAAAACTATTGCTAACGAAACTAACTCAAGCGTTGAAGTGTTGTATAGTATGGAATCACCAACAACTTCCCAACTTGAAGAGTTTGGAGATTATGTTGGTTTTATGAAAGAGAATGAGAAATCTTTGACAGTTGCTTTGCAATGTAATAAATAATGATAAATGACGCCGATTGTAAAAATTAGTGATCTTAGTTTTGGTTATGGAGAGCATACTGTTCTCGATGGCTTAGATTTTGAGTTGGTTGAAGGTGAGTATGTGGCTATTGTTGGAGAGAATGGGAGTGGTAAATCTACACTTATCAAATTAATTTTGGGTATTAAAAAAATGAACTCAGGTCAAATTGAATTGTTTGGTAGGCAACAAAAAAAAATTAATGAATGGTATAAAATTGGTTATTTACCACAAGGCTCTGGTCAAAAAATTGCAGAAATGCCAATTACGGTTAGAGAGGTTATTGAAAATGGTTGGCTTAATCCAAAAGGGTTGAATAAGCAAAAAAGATTAAAGCAGGTGGTCGAATTAGTTGATATTAATGACGTATTGGGTAAGTTAATTGGTGATCTTTCTGGTGGCCAAAGGCAGAGAGTTTTTATTGCTCGATCTTTGATAAACAATCCCAAATTATTAATACTTGATGAGCCAACTAGTGGAATTGATGATAAATCTAGAAAGAGTTTGTTTACTTTTTTGAAAGAGCTTAGTACTACAACTGATATTTCAATACTTCATATTACTCACGATCTTGATGGCTTTGATCAAATTGTTGATAGGGTTCTTTGTATTAATAAAACAACTCTATGTGATGAAAGAGCTCATTATGAACATATACACAAATAAATATGACTGTAATTAGTAATCTACTTGAAATATTTGAATATAGATTTTTTATAAATGCTTTTTTAGCTGGGACAATTTTGGCTGTTGTTGCACCTTTGATTGGTCAATTTATGGTAGTCAAAAGGTATTCAGGACTTAGTGATGGTGTTTCTCATGTAGCTCTTTTGGGGATTGGTATAGGTTTGATTCTTGGTATTTGGTCATCTTTTCTAGGAATTATTTTGGCGGTTGCTGTTGGTGTTATGATAGAATGGTTTCGTGTAAAGAAGATCCTCAAGCCTGAAACATCTTTGATACTTTTTATTGTAGGCTCACTTTCAGTTCTGTCAATTTTGCAACAAAAAATTGGTTTGGGTAGAAGTATTGAGAGTTTGCTCTTTGGAAGTATTTATGTGGTTGATACTAGATCTTTATGGTTGATTAGTATGGTTGGGTTGGTCTTAGTAAGTTTCTTAATGCTCAACTATAGGAATATAATTAATACAGTTTTTGATGAAGAGATTGCAATGAGTATGGGTATTAAAGTAGGGGTTGTGAATTTTGCTCTGGTAATCTTAGCTTCAGTTGTTGTTGCTATTAGTGTCGATATCATTGGTGGTCTTTTGGTAAGTGGGTTGATGGTTATACCAGTTGCTACTAGTTTTCAATACAAATTAGGTTTTGTAAAAAGCCATATGCTTTCTGTATTTTTTTCGGTTTTTGGAGTGTGGTGTGGTTTGGTTTTGAGTTGGTTTTTGGATATTCCAGCAGGAGCTTCTATAACGTTAGTTGGGCTTGGAATATTTTTGTTAAGCTTGCTTCTTAACTTGGATCAGAACTGATTTATCAGAGAAGGTGGTTTATTATAAGAAAAACATGCAAGGTATTGGGCTATACTTAATCTATTTTAGAAAACAAAAATAACCTCTGATAGAGAGGTGTTATGATGGTTCGGAGACAGGGAATCGAACCCCGATTGACAGAACCAAAACCTGTTGTCCTACCGTTAGACGATCTCCGAATTCATTACCAGCTTTCAATCAATTTTGTGTAGAAAGTATAACTATTAACTCAGCAAAGCTAAGCTACTAGCTATACTTTCTTCTTCACAAAATTTGTGATTGAGAGCATGGGCCCTCATTGCCGGGCAGCTAGTGGCGGAAGCGGAGGGATTTGAACCCTCGGTGTATTGCTACACACCTGTTTTCAAGACAGGCTCCTTAAACCGCTCGGTCACACTTCCATCAAGCAAATTAATGGATTTATATGTATTTGTCAAGCATTGTGAATCTCGCCTAATAATGACTTTATTTTTTAGTTCTAAGTTGGGAGAATAAATGAGTACAACTTTTGAGTATCATGAAGTAAGGTATGGTGAATTACTAAAAAAAGATAAAAAATTTGAATAGGTTTTAGTTTGTGATAAAGAATCACAAAAAGCGACCCATATTTAATAGGTCGCTGATAGGTAAAATTATTTTACCCAGTGGGGTTTACCCTTATTTACTTGACTTTCTTTTTGTAGATGGTATGGTTTTAGTAGTCCCACTAAACCAATCATACAACTGGCACCAAAGAGTCCTAACAGAAATATAGGTATAGTATTATATTCCACAGATTGATGCTAGTAGCATAATATAAATATTTATTTATGTCAATATCACAAACTCAAAATTAGGCATACTTAAGAGTCTCTAAGGTAGTTTAATAATAAAAACTTGCAGGTAATTACAAAATCATTTTTACTGTTAATTAGATTAGTATGACTAAAAAAATTTCCGCTTTTTGGAATAATTTCAAAATTTACATAGTGATTATACTTACTCTATTTGTAGTATTAATAGCTTTGGTTCTGGTAGTTAGAAATATCACAAAAGACAAATCTTCAGAAATTACAGAAACAACAATTATTGAGACAAAACAAAGTAATCAAGATAGTGAAGGTGAGCAAACTGATGAGAATTCTCCTTTGGAGCCTACTGCTCCTATTTTGGAGTTACCAAAAATTCAATAGACCTCTTTCCTAATAATACCTAAAAAAATATCTTCAAGTCTTGGGAAGGGTTATTTGTTGGTTTTGTGTTGTTTTTGGTATTCTTTTTGTTGGTCATTTGGGGTTGTTTTTTGGTAGTTTTTTTCCTTGAGCGAGGTTTTTGCCAAACTGAAGTAATTCTATTGAGGAAAAAGTAATCACTGGCTTCTTGGTGTAGCTCATAAGATGTGAATCCACCAATTCCTATAATAATTGTTTCTCTGCCTAAAGCTGCAAGAGCTTGAACCAAGTAACTAAAATCACCATCTCCACTGAGAAGAATCAAAGTTTCGTACATATCTTTTTGTAATAAAGCGTCCACCGCTAGTTCGATATCCATATTACCTTTTTTACTGGTTTCAAATACCTTGATCGGTTTTTTGACGATACGATAACCTTCATCTTCTAATTCTTTGAGAAAAGTTAATTGCTTGGGATCATCTGGATTAAATGCTGTGTAAAAGTTTAGACCGGTTAATTTGCAATTTTTTTTGAACCATTTGGCGAATTGGATAAAATCTATTTTGAGTTTGGCTACATTGGATGCAAAATATAAGTTGGCAGAGTCAATATAAATTGAGACTTTTTTGTTTTTGATAGTTTTGTTAAGATGTGCAACTAGATCGCTAGTATTTTTGGGTGGCACAAACCCTTCTTTGTTAGCCATATGTAAGAAAAATGTTTTAAAATGTGAACAATATAGTTCTGTAACTTAAAATGTTTTAAAGTAACTTGAGTATACACCAAAAAAATACTTTGGTCAAATGATTGAGCCCTACCTTTGTAAGTAAGGTTCAATATGAAATTATAGTTTGTGTGTTTAGTCTACCAATACTTTGACCAAGTCTTTGACCTCAAACGATTTGTCAAGATTATCCAGATCTTCTACCCATTTGACTTCGATATTAAGTTTGGACCAATTGATGTTTTTGAGAACTTTTTCTAAGATTTCTTCATCTTTGACTTCAGTAATCTGCCATTTCATACTAACTAACTGATTAGGACGAAAGCCTTGTTTTTTACGAAATGATTGAACTGCTCTTTCAAAGTCTCTAGTGTAACCAAGAACTGATAGGTTAGTGTCAATTACAAGATCTATTTTAACTACTCCAAAATATTCATCTGTTTGCCAAATTTCTCCTTCCATCCTAGAGAGGTCTTTATCAATTAGATTGCATTCTTTTTTGAGAATATCCTTCATTATGTTATCTAGCTCTAGTTTATCAAAATCGCCGTACAATGGTTGTCTCACACGAATTGATTTTTCTTTGCGGATACTGTGAATAATACTAACTAAATCGCGGAATTTTTGCATAGTATCCAAAGTGGTTTTTTGTTTATCACTAATTGCTGGTAAAGTTGGGATTTTAGTTAAATGAACTGATTCAGGATCATTTATGTCTTTGATTATTGACCAAATTCTTTCACTGTTGAATGGTTGAATACTAGCAGTACTTATAGCAAAAATTTTGCAGGTTTGTTTGAGACAACTAGCTACTTCAAGACCATATTCACCAAGAAGATCCTTAGAGCGACGGATATACCAAGTAGAGAGATCGTTGATGTATGGCAAAATCATTCTTGAAGCTTCTGTGAGATTGTAGTTTTCAAGTTTGGTCGTTAGTTCTTTGGCAAAATATTGATTGTAGTTATACCACCAGCTGTTGAGTGGATGGTTAAAAGCTTTGGGGAGTTCTCTTCTTGCATATTGACCAAGTACAAAATCTATGTATTTAATACTGTTTGCCAAAAGTAATGTGGAGCCTCTAAAAACTGCTTGCATGTCTTTTTCATTGAGGGTCAAAGACTCCCCCTCAAAATAAGGGTTAGAAGTGAAATATAACCTAAGAGCATCGCTACCATATTTTTGAAAATATTCTTCAGTCGGTCTATAATTACCTTTGGATTTGGACATTTTTTTGCCATCATAACCAAGGAGTGTTCCATGAACATGAACATTTTTAAAAGAGTTTTTGCCAAAAATTCCAGTTGAAAGAACATGAAGAGCATGGAACCAGCCTCTAATTTGTCCTTCATACTCGACAATATAATCAGCTGGAATATTAGACTCTATAAACTCTTTGTTTTCGAAGGGATAGTGATATGAAGCCCAAGGCATAGAACCAGATTCAACCCAACAATCCATAACTTCTTCAACTCTATAATACTCGTTTTCTACTTCATCTTGAAGAATAATATCATCTATGTAAGGTCTGTGAAGATCTAGCAAATTAATACTTTTGGTTGATTCCCAATCTCCAGTAGGATCTTTTGTAATTTTTTTGTAAAAATAAATATTGCGAGCAATTTTTTTGGAATCTGGATGAAGATTATAGATCCAAGTAGTCCATAATTGTTGTTCATAGTCATTGAATAGAGTCTGAATAGTATTATACTTTTCAAATAATTCCAGCATTTCGTCCAGTATGCTTTGAGCTATGTTAGAAAACTTACTCATATCCAAATCTTTTATTTTGCGAAGTTCAGAAAGGCTTTTGGATCTATATTGTGAAGCACTAATTCCTAATGGTAGCTTGTTATGACCATCTGTGAAAATAACAACTTTACTGTTTTCGTAAATTTTTGGATCAAGATTGCGAGAATTAATTATTTTGTATATTGGGTTTTTGGCTAGTTTGGAAAGTTTTTCAATACTATCTATAAAGATTGTTTTGGACTTGTCTTCAGTTTGCCATATTGGGATAGGATTACCCCAATATCTATTTCTGGATATACACCAGTCTGGTGCTGTTTCTAGACCTTTTTTGAATCGACCTTCTTTGAAATGAGATGGATACCAATTTATTTTGTCATTTTGGATCAAAGATTCTTCCAAGAATTTTGTTTCACCAATAAACCAATTCTCTTGAGCAGAATAGTATACTTTCTGATTGTCTCTACTAAACACAGGATATTTGTGAGTGTAGAGTAGTTTGGCAAAGAGCTTTTTGTTTTTTTCGAGTAAGTCTAAAATAAGTGAACCAGTTTGGCTAAAGTGTTTACCAAAAATTGGTTTGAGTGATTCATCAAGATTATCTTGGACTTCACCGTATTCATTGAGACATGTTAGTATTGGTAGTCCCCTGCTTTTTTTGATATCAAAATCATCTACTCCATAAGCTGGGGCAATATGAAGGATACCAGTACCATCAGTGTCAGTCACAACTTGAGTTGTGTAGACTTTGTACATGTTGGCTTTTTCTTCGTATGAAGGAATACTTTGATGGTTTTGGAATGGTGGCTTGTAAATTAAACCTTCAAGATCTGTGCCAAGTAAACTTGCTATTTTTGTTATATTTACTTCAAGTAATTCAAAATATTCGCTAGAATTACTTATTGAGTCGAGTTTGGATTGAATTTCTTTGGTGTTGATAATGTCTGAATTGAGGATAAGGTTGATTGTATCAATAGCTTTTTTTTCTGCAACAATTACTAATTCCTGTGTTTGCCCCAAATAAAATACAGAATATTCAATCTCTGGCCCCACGCCCAAAGCTACATTGACTGGTAAAGTCCAAGGAGTAGTAGTCCAAACAAGAAGATTTAGAGCAGATTGGGTTGAAGTGATTTTTTTGAAGTTTTCAAGTGACTTTATATTAGCTTCAATTACTTCTAATTGATCTTGAAGATGATTTAACTCTTGTTCAGCTTCTAGGTCTGTTTGAAAATTTTCCCATTCTAAACCACTAAATTCCTTACTATCTGAATTTAGTAACTCTTGTAGGCTGGTTCTTTTTTTGGAGTCATCAAGGTTCTCCAAAGTTTGAATCCTTTTTTCTACATCAATTTTGTAACGAAGTTGTTCAGAATAATTAAAAGCAACTTCTTCATGAACTTTTTTGAGTAGTTTTTTGGCTGAGCTATCTTGTACTTGAAACCTAATAATAGGGGTTTCCAAAGTCTCATCAATATATTTTATATCATCTGCTATCTCCATATGAGAAAGAGTTGCTCCCATTGAAGGTGAGTACATACCAACTCGATAATCTTTGTAAAGGAGTCCTTTTGCCAGAGTTGACCTAACCCCCACCAAACAGATTCCATATAATCAATATCCATCGTTCGGTATTGATTATCCATATCCACCCATCTGCCACTTCTTTCAATTGTTAGTCTCCAAGAAGAATCAAAACCCTTTATATTAGCTTTGGCTGTTTCATTAAATTTTTCCACACCAATAGTTTCTTCGATTTCTCTTTTGTCTTTAATATTCAATTCTTTTTGAACTAAATTCTCAATTGGTAGACCATGACAATCCCAACCCCAACGCCTTATACAATATTTGCCTTTTTGAGTCCAAAAACGAGGAAAAATATCTTTTGGAAATCCTGTTGAAAGATGTCCAAGATGGGGCATTCCAGTAACGAAAGGAGGTCCGTCCAAAAAAACATAACTTTCTCCAGTCTTATTTTGTTCGATACTTTTTTGAAAAATATCATTTTCTTTCCAGAACCTAATTACGTCCAACTCACTGTTTAGCATATACAAATTTTGGGTTTTTGTTAGGTTGAATCTTATTTATAGGTAAAATGTTGTCAAGTATTTGGAACTTATTACTTTGATAATTTTTTATTGATTTTGGGAGTTCTGATTAGTAAAAATAATGGTATAAACACCAAAGCACTCATCAAGCCAAGAGTTGGTGAGACCAAAAGTAGTGCTAAGAAAAACAAACTCAAAGAAATTCTTGCTCTTACAAAGCTGTTTGATTGATGCCAAGATTGTTTATCAGCAAGAAGGCTAGTTGAAGCTATTAAGAATAATCCTGTTAAAATAAAGGTAAGTATGGAACTAAAATTGTTTATTGCTGGTTTGAGCTGGATTTGATTAATGAATATACCATAAAGGACAAAGCTACTTGCAATTGCAGCCATGCTTATATAAAAACCAGTTTCAGATTGTGGATTATCATCAAATATCAAATATATTGCAATAATTCTTGTTGTGTAGATTAAACCTCCTAAGATAAAACTTAATCTTATAAGAAGTATAGCAAAATTGGTGTTAACGTTAGCTGGACTACAAAATTCTTGACATCTAAACAAATTAAAAGTAAACCAAACGAATATTGCTAGGCAAGCTCCAAAGATAATTAGCTCTAGCCACTTGAGAAAATTATCAATGTTGATAAGGGTTTTACGCCTTGATGTTTGTTGAGAGAGCATTAATTCTTTAATTTAACAAAAAATACATAATTGAGTCAAATTATTTTTTTGAGTTTTGAAAAGGTATGGAGGTTTCTTGTAGATATTCAATATCAATATAGTCACCTTCTTGAAGATTGTTGTGCTTGGTATAAAAACTGTTGGTTTCAAGCACATATTTAATAGGTTTGATAGATGAATAACTAGGATTTGTTTGGAGGGGGTTGGTGTTTGAATAGATTTTTTGAATCTGATTATTATTATCAACGAAGATTATATCTAAGGGAATTGTAGTATTTTTCATCCAAAAAGATCTGTTTGCTGATTTCTCAAAAACGAATAGCATGCCACATTTTGGGCAAAGCTCATCTCTATTCATAAGACCTTGAGAATGTTCTATTGGTTCATCAGCTAGTTCTACTTCATCAAAACTAATTACTTTGTAAATTGGGCCCGAAGAATTCTTTTGGAAAACTGTGATCGTTACTCCAATAGTAACTGTTATAAAAAAAATTAGAATATAAATATGTTTTTTGGACATTAGAATTGAAGGTTTTTGGTGAGTATTTCTACTATGTCTAATTTAGCCATATAATTGTAGACAAAATTAACGTTATTTAGGTTAAGGTTTTTTATACTGATGTGCTGTTCAATTTGTTGCCTATATGTAAGGTTGAGATCTTCAAAATATCTGTTCCAAAGATTGTGGTTAGTAGTAAAAAAAGCAAAAGATAGATAGGTTTTATCTTGGAAAAATTTTGGAATTTCTAAAGTACCTTTGGGCTGTCTTTCAACCTCTTTGGACATAAAATTATGAAGTTGTTTGGTTTGGTGATGTAAGTAAGAATCGAGATCTTGGAGTTGTGAATAAGAAAGTTTGGAAAGTGTACTTGGGTGATGGTTCTCCAAATCAAAAAAAATATCTGGGACAGCTTGATTTTGAATATTTGTGTATTGCTCAATAAGGGTCGCCATTGCATCCTGGACTGTGTCAAATTTATGTTTCATAAAGGTTGAGCCAGCAATTCTTGGAAGAAGTTGATTAAGAATTCTTGGTTGTTTTTTGAGCAAAAGATAATAATAAGCTTCAATTATTTGACTATATTGTTGATGTGATTGTTGGAGGTGATATTCTAAAATTGATTTTGTTCTTTGCTCTATTTGCCAAGAAATATACCACTTTTTGTTGGTTAGCTTGATATCTAGAACTTCATTGAGATGATTATCTGCAAAGCTAAAACCAGCATTTATTATAACTCCTCCAAGATTTGTTGATTCAAATAAATTCATCAAATCCAGAGTAATTGTGGGATCGGGAATAAAGGAAATGTGTGGAATTAAAAACTGCTCACAAAGTTTTGTTTGATCTATAAGATCACTATAAAGACCAAGTGGAGAATAGTTTAAGATTAGATCAGGTTTGTTTTTTTGAATAATGTGTTGGAGCTCTTTGGTGTCAAAGTTAAGGGAGTTTTTGTCAATATCAGTTGAGGTAATGTGACAATTGTTTTTTTGAAGTTGGTTGATAATATTTTTTGAAAGTAGGGGATGAGCTAAGATAGTTGACCTTTCGTTCACTTGATTCTTTTCCAAAAGGTTTTGAATAGATTTTAATGGAGAATAATGACAGTAAGCAGACCACCTGGATGAAGTAATAGACTTGTTGTAAAAATTTGGGTCAGTCGCAAAAATATTTTTCTGAATGTATTTCTTAATAGGAATACCCGTATACCACCGATGTTGCTTGTTTAGAGCATTGAAGAGTATTCTGGATTTTGGCAGATTGCTACTGTCTTGACTCATGATTTTATACTAAAACAAATTAAGAAAATAAGCAATAAAAAAAGCAAACCAATTATTGATTTGCTATAAATTTGAGGAATTTGGCTTGTCAGAAACAGTCGCAGGAGAAGGACTTGAACCAACACCCCCAGATGTAAAATCCGATACTCTATCCAATTAAGCTATCCCACGGACTGCACGATTATTTATTACAAAAATTTATTTGATGTCAAGAATAATTTTATAGTCGAACTACATTAAACCATTGCACTGCTGTACCTATTTGATAGGTTTCGCGGACGTGTAATGTAAAGGTTTAATGTGTATTCTGTATAAATAGGTTATCTTGATTCTCATTTGATTTTTTAGTTCTTAGGTCTATTATGTTTTTGATAATTTGGCTATAAAAAATTATTGTATGTTATCTTTGATTTCTAGTAACCGATTGTATTTAGCAACCCTTTCTCCTCTAGCTGGAGCTCCAAGTTTGATGAATTCTGATTGAGCTGCAAAAGCTAGATCACTAATAAAGCTATCTGTAGTTTCTCCAGAGCGATGTGAAACAGCAGTTATGTAATTATTTTCTTTGGCAAGATTAATCATTTGGCAGGTTTCAAGAACACTTCCTATCTGGTTGAGTTTGATGAGGACACCATTGGCAATATTGTTATGTAATCCAATTTTTTTAAACCTGTTTGGGTTCGTAACAAAAAGATCGTCCCCGATTAAATTAATTTTTTTTCCAAGAATTTCAGTTAGAATTTCCCAGCCTAGTATATCATCTTCAGCAAACCCATCTTCAATTGAAATTATCGGAAACTCTTCACTTAGCTGGTTATAAAATTGAGCTAGCTCAGATCTGGACATTTCTGTACCATCTATTTTGTAAATTTCTTTGTTTTCTTCGTTTTTTTCTAAAAATTCATTGGCAGCACAATCCATTGCTAATTGACACTTAGGATAATTGGATTTTTCACAAGCTTCTATTAAATACTTGAGAGCAACTTTAGTTGGGTTTAGTTCAATTATATTAGTTTCTTCTGTGTCTTCTGATTGAGATTTGATAATATTTTCAAGATTAAATTTTGGTGCAAAACCGCCTTCGTCTCCAAGAGAAGTGGAATAATTATCATTTTTTAGAGCTATTTTGAGATTATGGTAAATTTCACTTGCTGATTGAATATCAGATTCAATTGTTTCAGTATTGGGAATTATCATAAATTCTTGAATAGAAAGCCCATTACTGGCATGAGCTCCACCATTAAGAAGGTTACACATCAATCTAGGAAATTGATTGGTAGCTGGAAGTTGAGAAAAATATAATCTTCTAAGATATTGCCATAATTCAACTCCAACTGATTCTGCAAAAGCTCTGTGTGCAGCCATTGATACTGCTAATACACTGTTGGCACCAAGCTCTGATTTGTTGGTTGATTTATCTAATTGCAAGATAGTTTTGTCAATTTCATCAGCTGATGAAAATTCTCTGTTAATAACGTGGTTGAGTATATTTGTATTAATATTGTTGATAGCTCGATCTACACCCTTACCATGGAAATTGGATGAGTTATCTCGTAGTTCTAGAGCTTCATAACTGCCAGTACTTGCACCGCTGGGAACACTTGCAGTTCCAGTTGATTTTTTTCCTTGGTTGTCCAAAGTTAGTTCGCATTGAATGGTTGGTAAACCTCTTGAGTCTAGTATCCATCTTGCATTGATATTTGTTATAAGAGCCATATAATATAATTATCTAACTGGAATATTTAATTCTGGTCAATAGTTTGTTATTGTTTGGATTGATCAGAATCTTCCCAAGTAGAAATAATGTCGAATGGGTTGTTGTAACCACTTCTTGAAAGAAAGGATACTATTTTTTGTTTGGTACTCATTTCCAAATCAATAAAGTTCTTTATTTTATACTTGTTTAGGATTTTTTTCTTGAGATTTTGAGAAGGAATGAGATTGTATTTGCTAAGCTCTTGGTTGATTATTGTGTTAGGGATTTTTTTGGAGATTAATTTTTGCTTTATCCATAACGGCCCTTTGTAGTTTTTGTAATGTTCTATAATGTTTTGGCAATAACGTGTATCATTAATGAAGTTTTTCTTGGTAAGTTCGCTAATAGATTCAGATATGTCATCATCTTCATAACCCTTGCTAATAGCTTTGTCAATAAGTTCTTGTAAAGAGTAATCTTTTTTGGCAAGAAGATATAAATAGTAGGCTTTGGAGTTTTTATATTTTAGCATATTTCGCAGAATAAATTTTTTTAGGTTGATTATGATTTTTTGTCAATAACTAGACAGGTTCGACATAAATTAAGAATAAAAAATGCGTCATAAGAGGACGCATTGATTGTGTTTTAGTCAAATTCAGATAGCTGGTTTGTTAAAATTACCTGTTTTTGATAGTTGAGAGTAAATTCTTTACTGGTAGCAGGTTTTTGCCATTGAAGCATCTTTAACATTGAAGTTATTAGTTGTTTGCTTTTTGCAGTATTGCAGTGCTTAGTAATTCCAATATGAGCGATTTTGTAATAATAGTGATAATCACCTTGAACTTTTTCTTTGATTGCTCTTTGTACTTCTTCATTGTATTTTTGAGTTGCAATTCGAGCTAACTTTTCAATATAGAGATTAGCTTCTTTTAAAGTTTGGATTTGGCAAAATTCTAGTCCAATCTGTTGTTCCGGTGTAATTGCATTTGCTGAGGATGCTTTTATTAATAAAAATAGCATTGTAAGTGTAACTAAAAGTCTTGTTTTCATTTTTTTACCTTGACTCTAATAGGTTTAGATAGTATATAATTAATTAATTGTCAATAGTTTGGCAAAGAACTTGTTTAAGGATAATATGATTTTTTTGGGGAGTAGTTTATGTTAGCTAGGTCAGTAAATAGATATATGTTTACAGGGCTGGGTGGATACAAGAGTTTTTTGCAAGGAATTGGTTTGACTGTAAGTTGCAAATGTAAGGATGGAAGATGGGAAGTTTATTTTCCTGAAAAGGTCAGAATTAAAATCTTAAAAGAGGGTTCTTTAATATTATTTAAAATTCTGATTTTTGATAAATACGAAATGTATATAGATTGTAACGATGAGTTAATTATGATTGAACAAAGACAAAAAATAGTAGCTTAGCCTAATTTGGTTGAGCTTTTTTATTTAAAAATCGAAAAGACTTAAGCAAATAGTAGTTGGATTTTTGACAATTACAGTAATATCTGACTAAACTGTGTTTAGTAAATGATTGAGGAATAAAATGAAAAGAATTTTGTTGATAAGACAAGGTAATAAAACTAGCACTAACTCTACAATTTCATCCAAAAGAAAAGATTTGGTTATGAGCGAATTGGGTAAATCACAAGTAAGATTACTTACTAAGTATTTTAGTGAAATAAAAAAAAGTATCTATGGAGTGAAGTTTTTTGTAGTGACTATCCTCGAGCAGTTTCAACCGCTATTAGCATAAATTCGTATTTGCAAAAAAAGATTACTATTATTGAGGGATTGGGTGAACGGTATTTTTGTGATCAAGAGTTAACTGAAAATGAGTCCTTCATTGAGCTTAAAAAAATGCAAGAAAACTGGGGTTACGCACCTAGTGGTGGAGAAACACTTAGTGAATGTGTTGATAGATTTGAAACATCAATTAATCTGATTTTGTCTAAAACAGATGAAGGTAGGACTGCAGTTATTGTTTCACATGGTAGGATTATACAAGCTTTTTGCATTGTTTATTTCCCAGATACCAAATCAATTTTAATTCTTATCAATTAATAATTAAGGAAACATCCCTGACTAGTTTGTTATACAGTGATAGGTTTGAGTTGGAATATTTTAATAGAACTGATCATCTGAGGTAATCGTTGAAGCTTAGCTAAATTGCTAGGCTTTTTTGTTTGACGAAAATTGGATTTTTGCCTCTACTGATAGTAATATGAACCAGAATTACAATCCAAAAGAATGGGAGGAAAAAATATATCAACAATGGGAGAAACAAAAAGTAGGTGAGGTTAGAAATGATTCTTATGAAGCTCACACAATCTTGATGCCACCACCAAATCTTACAGGAAACCTTCATGCTGGTCACGCTTTTCAACATTACTTGATGGATACTTTGACTCGGATCTATAGACAAAAAGGAGTTGATGCTCTTTGGGTACCTGGAGTTGATCATGCTGGTATTCAATTGGAGGGAGTGATTGATAAAATGTTCAAGACTGGTGAAGCTGACAAAAGAATCACTAAAGAGATGAGAAATCACTTGGAATTTCCTAAGGATAAAGAGGATATACCAAAGTTTTTAAAGAAATATTTTCTAGAAGATTGGTTAGAGTTTGCTTGGTCCAAGGTGGATGAGTGGAGAGACTTCCAAAAAAACCAGGCTAAGGTTCTGGGGGATACTCCAGATTATTCTAGAAATCTTTTTACTTTAGATAAGAGGGCTGTGGATATGGTGAACCATGCCTTTGTCAAATACTGGGAGGATGGGTTGATTTACAAAAAAAGCTATTTGATCAATTGGTCAGTTGGACTCCAAACTGCACTAAGTGATGTGCCAGAAGATATTGGTAGAGAGACTCGCAAAGACCCATTTGTGACTATTGAATATGAGGTTTATAAAAGAAATGGTCTAGAAAAAACGGATTACAAATTAAAAATTCAAACCGTAAGACCTGAAACAATATTTGCTGATCAATTTGTATTAGTAAATGAAAATTCAAAAAATATAAGTGAAGATTTTAAGAATTTTTACCGTGAAAACAATAATATGGTGGTTGTAAAACTACCACTAACAGAAAAGTACTTATCTGTTATTTTACTAACAACTCAAATGAAGTTGATCCAGAGTTTGGGACTGGTGTGCTAAAAGTAACTCCTGCGCACGATCCTCATGACTATGAGTTGTTTCAAAAGTATAATAAATCAGC
>JAAUSE010000049.1 GCA_012031925.1 Candidatus Altimarinota bacterium | reverse complement strand
GTGCGCATTTGATGTGAATAAAACGTCTTAAAATAATCCTTTGATCAAATTAATTTTGGGTTCCCTGAAGATTAGTTAATCTTTAGGCCAAAGGAGGAATAGCCTTGAAGTGTAGTTTTTCAAGATTTCTTGAAAATGGAACTTCGCAAGCTCATTCCGACGTGGTGCCGCCAAAGGGACTTGAACCCTTACGATATTGCTATCATGGGATTTTGAGTCCCACGTGTCTACCAGTTCCACCACAGCGGCATAAGTTATTCAAATTTATAGTAAGTTTGGGTTTTTGTCAATGTAAATGACTTTATTTTGGAATGGTTTAATTGCTTGACTAGAGGACAATATTATGCTAATACATTAGTGCTGATTGGAGAACTACAATGAAACTATCTAAATATCAGATTGCTTCTATTGTTGCAATTGGATTTGGAGCATTTACTTTTATCTATAGTCTAAACACTCAGAGTTGGAAGAGTATCAAGAATACTTTTGATCAGAACTCTTCTACAATTAGCCTCGTGGCTATTATTGGTGGTTTAGGATCTCTTTCATTGACAACAGCCAAAGATTCAATTACCAAAGGTGGTGAGGATCAAATGAGGTACGTTAGTCAAATGAATGAAGTTTTATTGAAAGAAATCAAAAACTCAGTTGATAATTTGGTTGTTAAAGTTGAAAGTCTTGAAACTAGTCAAGAAAAACTTCGAACTGAATTGAAAGGTGATATTTCTGAACTTCGAACTGAATTGAAAGGTGATATTTCTGAACTTCGAAAAGATGTTCATGAAAATACAAAAAATACAAATGAACTCAATGCAACTGTACAGCACTCTCTAGGATTTAAAGAAGGATTGATACTTCGAGCTTCATTAGAAAAAATGAATAATGTTTATTTACCGCTTGTCTTTATGATGAGCGGATATTTTTACTTGACAGCAATTTAGATTTTCTTTTTAATTGAGAAATAACATTTTGAAGTCAGAACTGCATGCCAAAAATTTACACAGCTTCTAGTTTTGGGAATATTCACACTAGGACCACTTCTAGAACACGAACAAAATTGCGGAGGAGCTACAGGCCTAATCGAGTTGGGCTTCCAATGCAGTTTGATTCGTTCTTTAGCAAGTTTGGCTCTTTGAACAAATTTTACTTCCAGATTATCGGAATGACAATGGTGACAGTTGCTGTGGTGCTTATTTTTTACAGTGCTTTTGAGTTTACTTCACCTGGGGTAGATGCAAGCGATGGTAATGAAAATATAAGAATTCTTACAAATTTTCAAAAAGGCGACTATTCTAGATCTTCTAATGCCCAACTAGTCGAAATTCAACAGGAAAATAAAACAGAAGAACAAGCTAAACCTGAGTCAGTAATTACAGAATATATTGTTGAATTTGGTGACTCAATATCCGTAATAAGTCTTAAAACAGGGATTGAGATTGAAACTCTCATTCAATTCAATAATTTGGTTGAGCCCTACAACCTTGAGGTAGGTCAAAAAATATTGATTCCTTGACAATAATTAGAGATACTAATAGTATCAGTTTTGAGAATTTGCCTAGGTGGTGGAATTGGTAGACACGCTAGCCTTAGGAGCTAGTGCCATTTTGGTGTAAGGGTTCAAGTCCCTTCCTGGGCACCATGTTTGTTTATTTTAGGTTTGGAAAGTTATAAATTTTAACATTATATCAACAAAACACCTTTGAGGGTGATTTTTTTAATTGATGTAGGTGTATTACTCACTTGTTTTATCAGCAGAATTTTTGATATCTTTTGATTCTTCCATTGTTACTTCATTAGTATCAATAACTTTTTCTTTGATTTCTTGAGTTGATGGAGATTCCTCTGATTTGGGCTTTTTACTTTGTTTTTCTTTGGGTAAAGCTTTGGTGGTATCTTTTGAAGGTTTTGCCTCTTCTTGGTCAGTTGCTAGATCAGCTAAAGTTTGAACTGTTTTGCGAGCTTTGGTTTTTTTGGATTTGGATTTTTTGGCACCACCTTTGTTTAGACGTGCTTTGAATTTTTCAATTCTTCCAGCTGTATCAATCAATGTCTCTTTTCCAGTGTAGAATGGGTGGCAATTACCACAAATCTCGAGAGTCAAGCTCTCAACAGTCATTCCAAGTGTGTATACGCTATTACAGTTTTGACACTTGGCTGTTGCATCTGTATAATAAGTAATCTCAGTGCTCTTGGCCATAGTATAAATATTTCTTTGTTATGTTGCTAAAGTAAGGATAACTAATTCCTTTTTGTCAATAGTAATTAGAACCTCCCTAGCAAACCAAGTTAATATTCATATAATATATCTGATTTGATTAATGGATTTACTAGGGAGGTTCTTTGTTTTGATTATTGGTTTATCTAACTATTTAAATAATAGATGAGAATTTCTCAAATAATAGTTTTTAGAAGAATGCATAAGTTTATGAAACAATAGTTAGAGCTTTCATCCTATTTTGCAGGCACCATTAATTTATTTGCGTAATAGAATATTGTCTTCAAAAATTATTAGGTTCTACATACCCATCATTGGATTCATACCACCCATTCCTCCTTGCATTCCTCCAGCAGAATCATCTTCTTCTTTGGGTTCATCAATAATTGCAACTTCTGTAGTAATTATCGATCCTGCTACTGAAGAAGAATTTAGTAATGCTTGTTTGAGTACCAATACTGGATCAATGATTCCTTCGGCAATCATATCTTTGACAATTTGATTGGTCTTGAAATTATATCCACCAGTTTTTTGGGATTCAATCTGATTAGTTAGAATGGAAATATCATAAATTCCGCTATTGGATGCCATAGCTCGAAATGGAGTCAGTAAAGCTCTTTGAACTAGCTCAACCCCTGTGTTTTCATCTTCTGTGGTACCTTTAAGTTTTTCTAGCTCTTTGGAAATCCTTACTAGTGTAGAGGCGCCACCCGCTACTACTCCCTCACTAACAGCAGCTTTGGTTGCGTTAAGTGCATCTTCAATAAGATATTTAAGTTCTTTCATTTCCACTTCGGTAGCAGCACCAACTTTGATAACCCCTACTCCACCAGCTAATTTGGCTAGCCTTTCTTGTAGTTTTTCACGATCATAATCAGAAGTTGTGTTATCGATTGAATCTTTGAGATTTTCAATTCTTTTGGTGATTAGCTCTTTGTCTCCATGTCCACTGACAATAGTGGTGTTGTCTTTTGTACTAATCACTTTATCACAAGAGCCAAGATCACTACTAGTGGCTTGTTTGAGAGTCATTCCTAAATCTGACGAAATAAAAGTAGCACCTGTAAGTACCACAAGATCTTCAAGAATAGCTTTGCGTGAATCTCCAAAACCTGGAGCTTGGATTGCTAGAACGTTAAAAATTCCACGGATTTTGTTAAGAACTAAAGTAGCTAGGGCTTCACCGTCAACGTCATCTGCAATAATAACTAAATCTTTTTGCCATTACTTGCAAGCTCTTCAATTACGGGTAAGATATCTTGAATTGAGCTAACTTTGAGGTCAGTAATAAGT
>JAAUSE010000027.1 GCA_012031925.1 Candidatus Altimarinota bacterium | reverse complement strand
CTATATACAAATTTTTTCGAAATAAAATATTACTATTCTCAAAAAATATAATAACCATATAGCTTCATTTGTAACAATATCAGTTATTTGTATAGTCTTTTTGGGAGTAGCTAATATAGTAGTTAGACAATTCGCCAAAGAAATTCCTCGAATCACGACTGGTTTAGTAGCCTTTACTCAAGATCTTTCTAAGAATCAAAAGCTTGAAAAAACTTTAGAATCAATAGGGGTACCTACTCAAGCTAGTGAAGTAGCCACAGAATACCTAAATAATCAAACCACTCAACTCACTTCTATTTTGGGTGTAGATAGTGGGGAGCAAACCCTCAACAGAGAAACTATCCAAAACATACTCAACTGGGGAACTGGAGCAGCTAGTGTTTTTGCAAATCAGCTTGTATATGTCATTATTTTTTGCTTACTTGGCATTCGGGAAACATCAACGGCTCCAAATGGCTCAAAGAATTTTTTGAACTAACACCCCTGTCTACATCTGAGCAAACAAAAATCAAAAACGAAGTCCAAAATGGTGTCAAAAACATTATCTACGCTAACTTAATGTCAGGGGTGATTCACGCTCTAGTAGTATTTTTGATGATGATTTTATTTGGAGTCAACAATATTTTTTTATTAACAATTTTAACTCTTTTCATCGGAATTTTACCAATATCTCCTTCTGAATTTGGATACATTATACCTTTAGCAATTATTTTTAATTCTAATCCACTAATAGCAGTTTTATTGGCAATTTTTGCCGAGCTAGTTATTCTTTTTGTCAACTATGTTATCACACCAAAAATCATTGCCTCTTCCCAAGAAATCAACCAAACTCTCATTCTGACAAGTATTTTAAGCGGTATTGGTATCTTTGGAATCATGGGATTTATAATTGGCCCATTAATTATGCTTTTGATACAAACTTTGTTCGAAATACTCAAGAAAAATCAAAACCTTCAAACCTAAATGACTATTGTCCTTAATAACATCCGTTCCTGTTGGAATGTTGGTTCAATTATGCGAACCTGTGACGCAATTGGAGCTAAGTTAATCTTAGTCGGCTATACACCCAAACCAATTGGACAAACTCTCAAAATGATTAACAAAACTGCCATAGGTGCTGAAGATTCGGTTGTTTGGAAAAGTTTTGAACATTGGCAAGAAGTATTCAATGCAAATTCAAACAACACAAATATTGCGGTAGAAATAAGTGATACTAGTATAGACATAGTAGATTTTCTAAAAACATCAACCACCCTTGAGCTTGATAAACTTTTTCTATGGTTTGGTAACGAAATTTCAGGTTTAGAAAAAGACCTTACCAATAAATGTAATTTTGAGGTTCATCTTCCAATGTCTGGAATCAAAGAAAGTCTCAACATTGCAACTTCCGTAACCGCCTTTGCCTATATTCTAGATACTTATTCAAGATTATCCAATTAACTCGCAGCACTTTAATTTTTCAAAATATAAGAGATGTATGTGAATCTATTCATAAGAAATTGACATAAAACATCCAGTTTTATATAATCCATACAAATTATACTTATGAACTCAAAATATGTGATTGGTTTTGGAACTCTTGTAGTCATTTTAATTGGATTTGTAGCATATGTTGGGATTTCCAATAATAACTCATCCACTAACCCAAACAGCACTGATAATTCAACTCAAAATCCTACCAATAGTGACCAAAACTCAACAACTTCCAACAATGAAATTAACAATCAAAATGACAATGAACCCAAAACCGAAACTATAAGCTCCAGCTTCAAAGAACTAGCTCTATTAGAACAAAACTATCAATGTACTTTTTCTAATTTTCAAAACGGAGTCAGTAATAACGGAACAATTTACAAAAGTGGGCCTAAGCTACGCACACAGTACACTGATAATAGTCAATCAACCAAAGGAGCAGAAATTAATATGATTAGAGATAGTCAAAAAACTCATGTATGGTTTGGTGACGTCGGCTACGTATATAATAATAGCTTTATTGATAACAATTCTATACCTTCACAAGATACTAATGTTGAACCAATTAATAGCAATTCAACGTTGATTTTGATTGTGTACCTACAAACCCAAAATCTAATTTATTTGATTTACCAAGTGGAGTAAAATTCCAAGAGATAACTAGTAACCTTGATCAAATTAATAACGAAATCAAAAATACAGGTCTTAATACTGCTGTTTGTGATGAAATCAGTGATGGAGATGCCAAAGCATTATGTCTAGAAGCTCTACAAAACGCCCAATAAGTTTGATTACAAAACCTGTTAATAGCTAACAATCAATGATTTCACAACTCCGTGAACCAAAAATTGATCATCAAGTTCAACATCTACTGGTTCAAAGTTTGGGTTACTTGAAAGCAATACAAAAGATTTTTCAGTCTTAACAAGATTTTTTATTTTGGCGGTGTCATTATGAACTACCAAACAAGTTTGATTTTGATAATCTGGCTGTGGCTGTTTTTTAATAAGTATATAATCACCATCGTTAATTCTTGGATTCATACTAATTCCTTGGGCTTGTACCAAAAACATACTCTCAGGGTTAGTTATATTAAAAAGTTTAGAGGGCAAGCTAACCTTCTCAGTAGCAGTAATATCAACAAGTTCACTATGCCCACACTGAGCCATTCCATATAATGGAAGGTTAATAATTCCTTTGACTGGCTCATCTAGAGTTATATAACCTCCACCTTTCTCTTCCTTACGAAGATAACCTTTTTTTTCTAATTGGTTCAGATGGTGTTGAATTTTTTGCGGATGATCTACTCCAATCTCGTATCCAATCTCTCGAAGAGTAAGACCTTCTATGCTATTATTAGCCATAAAATCAAGTAAGTTTTGTTGAATCAAATGCATATAATTATCATATAAAATATAAAATCAAGTTTGTCAAATTTTTCTTGACATCTTTTGTAAAAGTTTTTACAAACAATTATATGTCTAAAGAAGACCAAAAACAACCCACCCATATATACACATATACCAACAAAAATGAATTCCTCTTAAAAGAGTATCGCAAATTTCAATCCATCACTAAATTCCTCAACAAACTCAAAAATGTTGCTCGCAAACCCAACAATTACAAATCTCAAAAACTTATTCACTATGACTAAACAACAGCTTCTTCAACCAACATACCAAAAATCTTACCAGAAGGATTTTGAAGGTTGGTCACAAGCCATCCCTCTAATCAATCAACAAGAATCACCCCAGTTCGAAGTCAAAGAAATTTGGTGGTGTAATATTGGAGTCAATATTGGGACAGAAGCCGATGGTAACAAACCAAACAACGATATAAGTTATTTTTATACTAGACCAGTTCTAATTCTCAAAAAACTCTCCAACAATTCTTTCATTGCCCTACCAATGTCCAAAAAAATAAAACAAGGTTCTTGGTATTATCCAATCCAAATCCAAAGCAATTCCTCTAACCTTCTCTTTCACCAGATCAGATCTTTTGATGCTAGAAGATTAACTTCAAAAATTGCCAGAATTAGTGATGAGCAACTCCAAATTATCAAAAACGTCTTTACAAATTTTATCTTGGACTAATCAAATCTTTAATATACTTATTTTTGTTTTTAGATTTTAGAACTTATTTAAATAATTCTTTTAACTTTAGACTAACGCTTCAGGAATAAGAATCAAAAAAAGCAGGTACGAAAACCTGCTATAATTCAAAATCAAACATTTAAAAATCCAGTAATTGGATAAATATTCCACAAACTAGCCTGAAATCGATCGTAATCTAGTTGATAAGATCCAAAATACCTACGAAGGTTAACCAAATACTTATCAATTTGATCCTTGAGTAATAACTTCAATTCTCTGGAATTAGAAATATCAGTACATACTTGAACACGATAACTTTTGTCTTTCCATTGCATATTTTCAAGGGGATTTATTTCATTAAAAACACAAAGAACATAATTTGTTTTATCACCACCAAGAACTTCAGATTGCAGCCCGCTAATGGAATTAAACATCAAAAAGACATTGTTGATAGTATTACCAAATTCGTCATTAAATGATTGGTTAAGTCTTATTTGATCCATAAAAACAGAAAATTCTGCTCCTTGAGTATACTTATAGTTCAACCTATCTTGTGATTGGGGTATCTGATCAATGTCTCGCATATTCAAAACCCATTTATATTCAGCAAAATTCTTACAAAGATTAGCCAAAATAGCCTCTGACCAACTTTTAATAAGCTTATTTTGTATGAAATTGTTAAACAAATGATAACCTAACTGAGAAAAAAGTTTAGCTATGTATTTGGTATATTCAATCTCAACTGTTGATAACCCAGTATCCAAAATATCATTCAAAACTTCTTCTTGCTCAAATACAAGATCAACAAAAACTTCTTGCTTAGAGATTTTGGAGTCCAGGTAATTCAATATCAAATTCGACTTTTCAAGTGGATACTCATCAACAACATCATCTATAGTAAGAATCATCAAGGCATACAATTGCTTGAGTTGAATAAATATTGAATCGTTCGTCATAAACCAACCACTTTCACATTTCCTATACAAGGAAGTGTAAATAACGTATTTGTTTATCCAATCCAATATCTCAGCACTCCTGCGTTTGAGAGGTATTTTACCGCCTGCAATGAGTCCTTGATTCAACAACGGCCTAAGCTTGAAAAACTCGTTTACAACTGATTGAATCATTTTATCTCCTATTCAACTCCACAATAGATAGTACGAAGTTCAGTTTTTGTCAAAGTGAGGTATTATTAAGGATAAACTCTTTGAGTTGATTAAGTCTCATCTTTTGTTCACCATTTTGTGTACGTACACTCACCATCTCATCTTCTAAATCCTTAGGACCAATAATCACAATAACAGGAATTTTCTCAACCTCAGCTTCACGTATCTTGCGACCCAAAGACTCATCACGATCATCTACAAAACTCCTAATTCGGTTGTGTTTAAGTGGTTGATTCAGTTCCAAATCTTCCAAAATTAACTTCACCTTGTTCACATACTCCAAAACCTCTTCTTTATTGTTGACAGTCAAAATCTTTACCTGTACCGGAGCCAGCCACAACGGAAATCTTCCTCCAAAATGTTCAATCATCACACCCAAAAACCTTTCCAACGATCCACTAATTGCTCTATGAATTACAACAGGACGCTCCTTATCTCCCGATTCATTTATATAGCTAAGATCAAAACGCTCAGGAAGGACAAAATCTAACTGGATAGTCGATAATTGCCACTCTCTATTAATTGCATCTTTGAAGACAAAATCCAGCTTTGGACCATAAAAAGCCGCCTCTCCTTCAACTTTTTTATATGGAAGCTCCAAATCTCTACAAACATTTTCCAAAGCTTGCTCTCCTTGATGCCAAATTTTATCCTCACCAAGATATTTAGAATGATCTTCTCCTCTCAGTGATAATGAAACCCAAAACTCCTTATCCATACTCATTGTTGCATAAAACTCTTTGATAGCCTCAACTATTTTGACAACTTCTTCTTCAATCTGATCCACGAGACAAAACAAATGACCGTCATCTTGAGTAATTGAACGAACACGGGTAAGACCACTTAACTGACCACTCTTTTCATCACGATAAACTGTTGTAGGCTCAAAGTATCTAATTGGTAAGTCTCTATATGAGAACTGATTATCCGCGTAAATCTGCATATGGTGAGGACAATTCATCGGTTTGAGAATAAACTCATCCTCTTTACCTTGGACTCGAAAAAGCTCATCCCCAAATTTTGCTGCATGTCCACTTGTCTCATACAAATCAACCTTGGCAATATGGGGAGTCCAAACTCTTTGATAACCTTTCTTCTCGTGAATCTGCCACAAGTAATCCTCAACCAATTTTCGAATAACCATCCCACGTGGCTGCATCAAAGGCAAACCAGCTCCAACCAAATTACTTATTGTAAAAAGCTTCATATCTTTTCCAACTACCCTATGATCACGTTTTTTGGCTTCATTGCGTTGAAACAAAAATTCCCCAAGCTCTTCATCATTATCAAATACCAAGGCATATATTCTTTGCATGTCAATACCCCTTTCTTGATCCCCCCTCCAATAACTCCCAGAGAACTTATCTAGTTTGAATCCTATTGATTTATTCTCAGAATTTTTCTCACCATTAATCTCAGTCATCGTCTCCACGTGTGGTCCTTTGCAAAGATCTTCAAAAAGAATCTCCCCAGTATTGTTATCAACCAAACGGTACAAACTCACAACTTGAACTTCACCCTCGTCAAAAATTTCCTTTTCTTCTTTATCCATTTTGGTAGTACCTTTTTCCTTGAGATCCATCAACAGTTCCACCTTAAGATCTTGACCTTTATCTCGAAAATGTACTACAGCTTCTTCCAAACCCAACTCCTGTCTTTTGAACAAAAGTGGTCTATACAAGATCTCTTTAATCTTTTCTTCAATCAATTCAAGATCTTCAGGAATAAGAGTTCTAGGCAAAATAAAATCATAAAAACAACCATTTTCAATCACAGGCCCCACTCCAAACTTAGCCTCAGGAAACATTTCCAGAACAGCCGCAGCCATTATATGAGAAAATGAATGCTTTTTGGTATCCAAACTAATATCACTACTATTATCAGAGATTGACATAGCCATATTCTGCCACAAATTTTGCAATTTTGTAAAGAACCATCAAATCCATAAAATAATTATTTTTTACAAAGACTTTTTTCTCATTGAAATAGTGTTTTTGATTCAAAAAAAACTGATCAAGGTAAATAGTTTTTCATGATTTTTCAACAAAATAACCAACAAAAACCACTAAAGAATAATCCATCTTTTAGACAAAATTAATTTATTGTAAAGAAAATAGTGGAGATTAATTTCTTCTCTATTTTTGTGCTAAATGCTAAAAACACCCCTATCGATTTGATAGGGATTTAACTCATCAAACTTTATCATCAAATTTGCTATCTTGGTGGACTATTTAAAAGTTTGGCCAAAACAATGGTCTCAAATTCAATTTGATTTTTCATTACTTAACCTACTGCCAACATTAGCTAAAAACCTTGTAATTGTTTTTCTTTTGTCTGCGCTTGAATTTGAATGATTTCTAATTTTATTTCTTCCAAGTCAGTTCTAAATAATTCCATTTGATCTAATATATCTTCAATCCCTTGTAGTATTTGATCCTCTACTGACCCAGAAGGTTGGTATTCTGGTGTAGGTAAATATTCAAACATAACCACCACCTCAATCTTAAAATACTGTCAAAGAGAACTCTCAACTAATTATTAAATGGTTGACTTCTGTCAACTGTCACTTTTTCTTAGCTTCTTTGCGAAGCAAGTAGTAAGTTACTAAAGCACAGACTGCCTCGAAGGTAGCAAAAAGATAACCAGCTGTACCAAGTAAACCAGTGATAGTAAGGGCATAAGTACCAGCCGAGAACGTCAATCTACCAGGAACGGTAATAAAAAAGAATTCTCGCACATTGTATTTGACCATCCATTGATAATAAAAACCACCAACAACTAGAGCAAATAATCCAACTAACCTAACCCAAGGCCCTGAATCTTGAGCAAGACCAAGAATTCCTAAAGTAAAGTTAGGAATAAATAGGAACAAAAACCCAACTATTACCATATAGTAACTAAACCATTGTACAGATTGTTTTGCAGTCATGATTGGATTTTAGATTTAATGGAGATTTTTGACAAGGGTTTAATTATAATGATCAAAAACATACCCTCACTTGATGTGAGAGTATTAGTCGATTTATTATCCTGATTTCCCATTTCAAGTAGAGTATTAACCTTTTTATCTAGGTTATAAATCTGACTCTGGATGGATAATATGTTTGCGCCTAATACTCTCAAATTGATTTCTGACTTTTGGCTTTGTGGCGTGGGAGCTTTGATTTGGGTTTCGTTCCAAAAATTTTCCATTATCATCAACCTAATTGTTTATATTTGTTTACTTAGCTGAATACAAAAGATAAAATCTCTATCAACTGACAAAGAAAAATACTCCCAGAAATTGAGAGTATTAGACTTTATACATTTAGTAAATACAAGACTAATTATTACCACCAGTTCTTATCAAAAACAAATTTCCTGGTAATGCAATAGCTTGACTAACTGTAATGATGCTTTGATGATCAACAGCTCTCCCAAAACCATTTTGAGAAACAAAATTCAAAGATGTGTTTGCCAAACCATCTGACAACACCCTCACTCTAAAACCAAATTGTTGTTGCGAATTCAAGGTAAGATCAATTATATTAAATTATATAATTAGGTCAACTGGGGGTTTTAGTTATTCCAAAAAACATGTCCCAATTCTTTTTCATTTTTCAGGTAGTATTATATTTGAGCGAAAATAACTAAACAATTTGTAAAGTGTAACCATAGCTATTGTGTCAAATTTTAGTTATTCGCAGCCAAAATAGGCGTGTTAGATGAATTTGAATAAAAGATTTAGAACAGGTTGCAAATCACACTTGACCAAAAGGTTTTTTTATGTTATTAATTAACCTATAAAATTCATATGAAGGAGCTGGTTATGCCAGTACAATCAAAATCAACTTCAATTACACAACAAACAAGGTTAAAAGTATTATTTCAAGACAAAGAGCTTGGATTCAAGTTAAATTTTATAAAGGTCGATCTAGCCCACAAACGTGAAATAATTCTTGTACCTACTAGAGATTATCAAATCGAACTTGTGTTAAGCGGTTGGATCAACCCAAGGATTGATTGTACTTTGGGCATTTACTCCAATAATGTGGATTTTACCAACGCACTACTCCAACCAACTGAGGTAAAAAATTATTTTTATCTCAAAAACTTAGCATTTACAAACAATGAAAGTTTGATGATCTTTGTTAAAAGCTGGGATTTGGATAATCCACATCATTTTTACACCAAAGTATTTGCTAAGATTATACTTAGTGATGAATCACTCATCCTATTTTAATCAAGCCCCCTACTCTAATCAGTAGGGGGTATTTTGATAATTAGGCTAAAACGCTTGACAAAACCATAGATATTTCCTACGAACATTTTGTTGCATTGAGGTTATTTTGTGACCACATTCAGAAATATCTCACTTGATTTTTTTACAAACAAGAATCAATTAATACCAATCAAAACAAATAGTCGCGGTCAAAAACTACTAGTCATTCCAACTAATCAACAGCTAAACATATTTACCAAAACCAACGGCCTAAGCAAACCAGTTTCACTAGGTTTCCTATATTATCATATCCATTACCAAGGAATATCCAGAGAAGTTTACTATCATGGTACTAAATATATTAGCAGAAAAAGCCCGACCCAATATTTTCTAAGTAATCTAGAATATTTGGTAAGTTTCTCCAGACCTTTACTTAATGATTGTATATATTTATTTTATATAAATAACAAAAAGGCTTACCCAGCATGGAGAATAACCTTGACTTAACTACTACCTGTAGATGGTAGTTTTTTATAGTTTCTCAATTCACAATTTATAGTCGAACTACATCAAACTCTCACAAATCTAGATCACTAAGTTTTGACAAAACAACAAACAATCATCATATCAAATAAGTTTAATTGAGGTAGTAAGATGATTAAAGCCAATCCCGCAATCAAAATAAACTTTTATCAATTCAAAACGGATCAACTTTTAGAACAAACGTATAGTTTTAATAGCGAACCAGAAATAAGGATTAATCGCCACCATCAATACCTCGTAGAACCAAGAGAAAACAATCAAATCAGTAACAAAATTCTTTGTATTATAGAGTATAAGGTTTTTATGAATGAAGGAGTCAGAAGAGATCTCCATCGAAACAACCCCTTTTTTCAAAAATTCCCCAAACCACTTTTTACAAACTTCAAAATCTTAACAAATTAATTAGTCCATTTGAGTATAGTTTGAATACAAAATGGTTTTATATTGGAATTATCGATCTTTTTAGTCAGCAAATCAGCTTACAACTTAGGGTCAAATTCCAGTGAATCATATACCTAATCCTGCTTACAATTGTAAGCATTTTTTGTTGACAAAACAGCAATAATAAGATAAATTAAAACTAATGTTAAAAATCTGCACCTATCCTGATTCAATTCTAACCACCCCCGCTAAAGATGTTCAGTTCCCTTTGGATTCTGATACTTCCCAACTCATAAATGATATGTGGGAAGTAGTCAAAGCTAATGGGGTTGGGCTTGCTGCGCCTCAAGTAGGTGTTTCTAAAAAAATCTGCATTGTTAATCTTTCATCCACAGAAAAAGGCAAAGAAGCCAAAGATATTCTTCTTATCAATCCAAGAATTACTTTTTCCAGTCAAATACAACACGAAATGGTTGAAGGCTGTCTATCCTTTCCAAAAGAGTACTACAAAATCATTCGACCAGCTAATATCACCGTGGAATATCAAGACCAAAATAATCGCAACAAAAAACTCAACGCCAGCAAATGGTTATCCAGAGTAATCCAGCACGAAATAGATCATCTTAACGGTCAGATTTTTATCAATAAAGGAGGTCTCAAAATAGATCCTAACCAAGTAAATACTAATGATATTGTTGACTAAAAATTTTTTAACTATTAGTAAGCCATTATATGAATCAACAAAGTGATGGTGGTATCATTTTGACCCCACGACAAAGAAATATACTTTTTGCAGTAGTCAAAGAGTACTGTGATCATGGACAAACTCTTGGCTCTAAAGAACTCAAAGACAAATATAACTTTTCTTTTTCTTCAGCCACCATACGTAATGAGCTAGTCAGGCTTAGAGACATGGAATACCTTTTCCAGCCATTTACAAATTCTAGCTCAAAACCCACTGAAAAAGCCTTCAAATTATTTATCAACCAACTCATTGGAGGACTACAAGTAACTTCCCGTCAACAAACAGAGCTCAAGAAGCAGTTAATAGAGATGCAAGAAAAGCATTCCAATCTCAGCAAAGAAATAACTAGACTGTTAGCAATTTCCAGTGGTGGTGTTGGCTTTGCAATTAATTCAAACGAGGAAACTTACTCAGGAGTTGGTAATCTACTCAAAGAACCAACAGAAGGTAAAGTTAGTGATATTTTGGAATTTTTGGATAATCTTGATACTCACAAACAATACTTACTTACCCACCAAGAAGATCCTGCAAGTATTTTCAATGTAGATAGTAAGCAACTCAAAACCATTATTGGATCAGAAAATCCTATCATTCCTCTTGGTAAAGGTTACGCCATGATTGCTACTGAAGTATACCTTGAAAATAATCAAAAATCTGTAGTTGGTTTAATCACCCCAACTCATTTACTTGCCCGCAAAAAAAATCTAGCTTTAGTAGAATCACTTTCTAAGCTTTTGGGACAAAAATCCAAAAAATAAAGCTCAATCAAATCAAAAACCTTTTATTCTTCTTGAATTCCTAGGGCTATCAACCAACAAAGGCTTAGCTAGCTTTTTACTATTAGTATCAGCTAAGATAGGTGGTACTTGTCTAATAGGTGAATTTTGATCAGATTGATTTCCAAAACTTGATCTTCGTTTGATTGGTTTTTTGAAATCATCCTTAAGAAGCTCTTGAACCTTTGCTGAATCATCATCTTTAGTGAGTTTTTTAATCTTATCTAATTTCATCTGTAGTTCTTTTTCTTTTTTATCTTGATCATATTGATGCAAAAGTGGATTTCCACCAAACGAACGCAACATATTCTCCTTCTTTAGAGCAGTCTGAAAATTAGAATCCAAAGTCTGTCCAGCAAAACTCTGACGCCTCTTGATACGATTATTTTTTTGAACTACAGTCTCAAACAGACCAAGCCTTTGAATCACCAAAATCACAATACTAAACATCAAAAAACCAGCAAAATACCAATACAAAGGCAAAACCAATTCCAAAATTACCTGATATAACCAACTACTTAAGAGTTGAACCAAATCTGTGGTAGCAAACTCAGTAAGAATCAATGCTTGTACTCTCCAGCTCAGATACTCACTCATTCCAAAAAAAGCAATTACCAAAGTCATCCCAGTTAGACCAAATAATCCAGATAAAAACAGAAGATTACGAATTTCAGAAAGGATTTTGTCTTTGCGAAAATACACCCACAATAGATCCAATACTACCAAAACAATCACAATCAATATTATTGGCCAAATACTTCTTTGAACAAACCTAATAATGATTTGAATTCTACTAAGATCTTGATTCAACTGATTAAACCCCTCAATCTGATCAACTTGTATTTTACCATCAATATTCTCAAAAACACTATCAGCATAAATATTTGCCAACAGATTGTTGGATGACTCGCCTAAAAAAGTTGTAAAGGTTATCTGACCATCCCTTACTGCTAGTGGTACACAAAAAGTCTCACCTTGAACAATTCCATTATTAGACAAGGATTTTTCTCTAGATGCACTACAAACTCTAATCTTTGATCGATTCTTCTCCAAAAATTCCAGTAACTCTCCATTAAGACTTTTTTCGAGCTCTTTGTTGATATCTTCAACAGGTATATAAATACTCCAAGAAGAAGCTGAACCATTAAACCAATCTATTAACAAATCAAAATTTTTATCAATCAAATCATCAATTCTGCTTTGAGTAACTAGCTGGTTAGTCACAATATCAAATATCAAAAATGTCAAAGTTTTATCATAGTTTATCTTTTCTAGTGAATCACCACTAAGTAATTCATTAAGCTTGGCAGAAAGACTCACAGAGTTTTTAGCCTTTTGGTATGTTTCTTTTTGAGGCAAACGAAAGGCAACGGTTGCAAAAGCAACACTAAGAAAAATCAAGACTGCCAAAACAATCGTAAAAATCTTTGATAAAATTTTCATAAATCTCTACCTCTATTTATCTAACATAAAGAATTTATTAACCACAATTGTCAAATTCTTGACAATTCCAAAAATTGAGACTATCTTGACTCTTATCCCAAAGGGTGTGTAGCTCAGGTGGTTAGAGCACAGATCTTATAAGTCTGCGGTCGCTGGTTCAAGTCCAGCCACACCCACCAGTAATTTGATACCAACGTATCAAATTACGGGAAATTTAGAGAAATTTGTAATTTCTCGTTAAGAATTTCCTTTACAATAATAAACGTATCAAATTACGGGAAATTTAAGAACAAAATTTATACATTTTATGCTAGATGGGTTAAGTTTTAATTAATTTGTTTAGATTAGGAAAAGATTTACTACAAAACCCACAGCTCTCTACAACTCCACATCAATACTAGATACATCCCTTAATTTGATAGCTTCAGTGATGTCAGGGTTATATGAATTATACAATAAAGCAATCAGTTGTTCAGTATTAAGAAGATCAACTTTTAGATCAAGACCCGAGAACTTGGAAGCCATTTGATCAGCCCTAGACATGAGTATTTTGCGATCACGAATAAAATCTTCTTGTTTTTGCTTGATAATTCTAGTAGGGTTAAGTGCTCGAAAAAATTTGCCAAATAAACCTTCTTTTAGAGTCACTGGTTCATATCCTACAATCACAAAAAATCTTTGTTCATAATATTAACCTCTTGAAGCATTTGCTTGATATACTCAATATATTCCTGCATTTTTACACGCAAAAGATCGTTTTCTTGAACATCTTCAATCTCCCTAAGCTTCTCAATATAGGTAGTTAGATCCAAACGTCGACTTTGTACCAAAATCTGAACTTGAAAATCCAGAGAATTCAAAATTCCTTGAAATGTTCCAATAATAATATCCTGCTCTTTACCACTTTTGAGGGCAAAGTTAGCCGACGACACAGCCAAAACAGCTCTCATTTGACCTTCTCTCAATACCACCACACTATCACGAATCTCACTTACATCAACGAAACCCAAAGTAGATTGTTTTTGTTTTTGCAAGTTATCTTGTGCCATATAATAGTTTTATTCTTATTTGATTAGTATCAACTCCGTACAATATTACTAATATACATAACAACTTTTTTTTTGACAAGTACAGACTTTTTTTATATAATAAAAAAGTTAAAAAATCCGTAAAAATTATGACAGAACAAAATAACAATGGGTTCCCAAATGCAGAACAAAACCCACAAGAAATCGATAACAATAATTTTTCAAATCTTGAAACACCTCCTCAAGACTATACAAGTCCTACTCCAGATTTTACTCAAGCTCCTACCCCTGAGTCTAATTTTGACTCACCTCAAGACTATAGCAATCCAGATTCAGCACCAGTGAGTGATTTTGCCAATTCTGGGTTTGATCAATTCAATACCAATCCAGTAAACGATTATAGTACAATAGATCCCTCAGTACCAAATCCAACTACACCTAATACTTTTGAAGAAAAAAATCTGGTAACAAAACTTTTCTAATTGCTGCTATCGTTGGTGTGGTTGTTTTGTTAATTCTCGCTGTTGTTTTGGTTGTAGCTAATTTAAGTCCCAAAGATGATGAACCTGAAACACTTCCTGAAACAACTAACTCAGAGACTACCAGCACTCCAACAGAGCCAGAACCTACTGAAGTAGTATTTGATAACACTAAAACAGGTGGAGAAGGAACTCCAGCAAGTGAAAGTAGAATTTATAATGAAACAGAAATTCCAAGTGAATGGAGAGTTCAAAAATTCCGACCACCAGCGATTGATCAAGAAGGTAATTGTATTAATATTAGTTTATGCGGACCAAATGCTGATCAAGATAGTGACGGTGCTGAAACAATTGATGAATATAATTATCAACTTGACCCACTTGTTGAAGACACAGACGCAGATGGAATTAGTGATGGTGATGAGCTATTTGTTTACCACACTAACCCATCAGAAGATGATACAGATGGAGACGGATTCACTGATGGACAAGAAATTGCAAATTGTTTTGATCCAACTTTGCTGACAGTTCAATTATCTAGCACCAAATTGAATCAAATTGCCACCAACATTAGCCTCCAAAAACTTCACGAACCAACTATCACAACTCTTACCAAAGCTAGTGGTACCAAAGAAGATATTAACAATAATGGAACTGTAATCATTAAATGTGAAGCAAAACCTAGTAGTACCAACAGCACCACTACTGGAAGCAATTCAACTAACGAAACTAACCAAACTACTCAAGGTAATGTAGGTAATACAAACAATCCTGCCGAAATAAACTAAAACATGCTAATACAACAAAAACTAAAAGTCTCAGTTTTATTGCTGGGGTTTTAGTAGTCTTACCTTTTAGTGAAATACTATACAGGATACACATTAAACCTTTAACATTACACGTCCGCGAAACCTGTCAACATAGGTAACTCTGTTGCCTATTTGATAGGTACAGCAGTGTAATGGTTTAATGTAGTTCGACTACATTAATTTGGCAGGTTCATCAATTAATCTATAACATTAATTACCAAATCAACTTATAGAGATAATCTTTTTTTCTGCAGTTTTTCTATTAACTAACTCTACACCACCACTCTCCAAACTTCTTTTTGTTAACACCAACTGATATGGCATTCCCATCAACTGAGCATCTCCAAACTTTTGTCCAAGACTTGTATTTTCCCTATCATCCCAAAACACTTGCTCTGCTCCAAATTCTTCCAACTCACCTTGATAAATCTTCTTAGCAATTTTCATTATTTTTTGGTTCCAACTATCATCATCTTTAGAATTAATATTAGTAATCAAATGATACTTAAAAGGAGCCACACTTTCAGGCCACATCAAACCATCATCATCGTTGTAAATCTCCGCAATAACCCCCATACATCTTGTAGATCCAATTCCATGACAACCCATTGTAGGATATTGTTTTTGGTTATTTTCATCAATATATGTAATATCAAAGGCTTTTGTCCATGTATCACACAAATCAAAAATATTACCAACCTCAACACTTTTAGCAGTTTGCAAATCAATTGGAACTTGCCCATATTTTTGCAAAGCCTCGTCTTTAACTTCCACATTAGCGGCAAATCGAGTCGAAGGAGAAAAGATAATCTCGTCTTCTCCAGCTTCACAAATTGTCTGAAATTCTCTTGAGAACTTATCAGAAAAAGAACCACCTGAAGCATCTACATAATATGTCCTTGATCCCAAACCAAGCTCTTCAAAAATCTCCATATACTTTTGAGTAATCAGCTCAAAATAAGCTTTCTGGGAATCAATATTTTTATGAAAATCATATAGATCTTTCATCCGAAACTCCCTCCCACGCATCAAACCGGCTTTAGATCGCAATTCGTCACGAAACTTAGTCTGAATCTGATAAACAGACAAAGGAAAAGTTTGGGATAAAGCGTTATAGTCTGGCAGATCTTTATAAGAATTCACAAAAGATTTGATAATAGGTGAAATTTGCTCTTCGTGAGTAGGAGCCAAAGCGTATTCATTCTCAGTTTGACTTTTTAACTTGAAAAGAACATCTACAGTATCCCACCGTCCTGTGTTTTCCCAATTTGATTTTGGATGCAAGCAATTCATCAAAATTTCCTGTCCACCTATTTCGTTTATTTTTTGGCGAATAATATTCTCTATATTATTAAGAGTCCTAAGCCCTAGTGGCAGCATTGCATAAACACCTGCCATAGTTTTATCGATATAACCAGCTTTAATTAATAACTGAGCATTTTTACTCACCTCATCACTTGGAATATTTTTTGAAGTCTTACTAAACAAATTTGAATATTTCATAATCCCTTTTATTAACTAAACAAAGCATTTTTTTTCAATTTGTGTCAAACATTGACTTTTTGGCAATAACCTGTTTAAATTAATTCAATTATGGCATGGTACAACAAATACAGACCAAATAGTTTTGATGATGTTTTGGGACAAGAGCTTGTCAAATCT
>JAAUSE010000048.1 GCA_012031925.1 Candidatus Altimarinota bacterium | reverse complement strand
TTGTTTAATTATACTTTAGCTCTTTATGGAGTTGTTTGTTGTAAAAGTCAGGATTAGTGGGCGGTGGGGGTGATGGGGGTGATTTCGCTATTTGGGTTTAAAAGAGTATTATTGTTTTTTGAAAAACAAAATATCACCAACAATTTGGTGATATTTTGTTTGATAAAAGTAAAATTTTATCTATTATCATCTCTTGCAGGAGAAACAGAAATTTCTCTTTCATCAAGTTCAGCTCCATCAAGTTGCTCAATTGCAGCTTGTGCTTCATCAGCAGTGGTCATTTTTACGAAACCAAAGCCTCTTGACCTTCCACTTTCTCTATCATTAACTACTTTGGCAGATTCTACATTGCCAACTTGTGAAAAAAACTTTTCAAGCTCTTCGCTGGTGGTATTCCATGACAGGTTTCCCACAAATAAATTGTTCTGATTATTTTGCATAACGATGTATTATGGAATAATTATACATTTTTGTCTAGGGTTTTTTCTAAAATCACTTAATATTTTAGTTTTCAAAGGGTTTTTCACACGAACTCCATGCACCTAAATTATTTTTTCTGGCCTCATCTTGGAGTTCATAAAATTCTGTTTCATAAGTATCATTTGGTTGGTAAATTGCTACTTTGGCAAATCCAAGTTTGACTAATTCTGCATTAACACTTTGAAAAATATTATCTATGTTTTTGCCATCTAGATAAACAAACCTAAGGTCTCTACCATATCTATCAGTAGATTCTTCGTCCTTGATAAGCTGAACTTGTCTTTCTTCTAATAATGCAGTTAGGAATTTACTAGATTCTGTACCATAACACATAATTGGAACCCCTGGTTTTTTGGTTTCGGGAGTGTCAACATTGAGAAGCCTAATAGTTCTTCCGTCTTCAAGTACTATTGTGTCTCCATCAATTACTCTATTAACTTTGGCTGTTTCAACATTAGCTCCCAAAACTTTTTTGTTTCCTTGTATATACTCTGTAAAGTCTTTTTCCAAACCAGTATAGTAGGTGATGGTTTCTTGAACTTCTTGATTGGAACCAGTTGCAAGAATCAAAAAAGCAAGCAGGCTTATTATGAGAGTTTTGGTAGAGGATTTTTTGCTGGTCATGGATATTAAATTGATTGATTCAACTAGTTAGTTAATGTACTGTCAAGATTTTAGAAGACTGATGAGGGATCATAACATTTGGAGCTTCCATAGTGACATCCTAGATTACCAGTTGTGTTGTAGGAATTGGAAATAATCATAAAGTGAAGGTGAGGGCCTGTGGAGTATCCAGTAGAACCCATATAACCTATAATTTGGCCTTGAGAAACACCTCCATCAACAATTGCGGGTGTGTTCATGTGAGCATAAAGTGTGTAGACGTTGGTACCTGAAGGTAGGTTGTGTTGTAATAGAATATAGTTACCAAATCCACCATTATGAAATCCTTTAGTTACAACTGATCCGTTAGCTGAAGCACGAATTGGGGTGCCAAGTCCGTTAGCAATATCCCAACCATCATGGCCGTAAACTCCCTGACACCAGAAATTTTGAGAAACATATCCGTCAGTTGGAGATGCAAAGAAACCAGCTGGAGCATTTAGGGATTGGCCTTCTTTGAAAAAACAACCATCACCCTCATTACCGTTGGTGTAGCCACCACTAATACCATTGCCTGGTGCAGTCCCATTACGTATTTGTTCTAATCTTCTTCTTTCTGCTTCTCTTTTGGCTTGCTCTTCTAGCTCCCGCTGGATTTCAATGTTAAAATTTTGATCTATAGTGACTAGTTGGGCATCTGCTTGACTTTTTTGCTCATTAACTTGATTGATTAGGGATTGATATTTAGCTTCTTCTCCTTCAGTTTTTTCTAGCAAAATTTTTATTCCATCTTGTTTGGATTTTAGTAGTGCTTGGGTGTCGTTGAGAGTTTTTTGAACTTCATCTTGAACACGTCTATTTTCTTTGAGCTCCTGTTGAGTTGCTTCTATTTTTTGGTTGAGATTGCTTGCTTGAACTTGAAGAGTAGAAAGATTGTAAATATTACTCAATACTTCACTTAGATTGCGACTAGTCAACAGTAACTCCAAAGGACTGATCTTATCTTGTTTTTGGATTTGCCTGATTAAAACCTTCATCTCTTCTTGAAGAATGTTGATTTGCTCTTGGTTGGATTGAATTTGTTCATCTAGTTGATTGATGGCAATTTTGGTTTGGTTAATAAGGTTATTAATACTGTCTATCTCGGCTTGCATGCCAGCAACTTCTTCTTTAAGAGTGTTTTTTCTTTGGGTAACATCGTGAATATTGGAAGTGAGTTTGAAAAGTTCTTCATTTATGGAATTAATTTGATTATTAACCTCGTCTTTTTGAGCATCATACTTGGCTTGGAGTTGTGAGCTTTGTGAATAAGCGGGGATATCAAAAAAAACACCAACAACAATTAAGGCTATCAACGATAAAAGACCACATAATTTTGTGAATTTTGAGAAAAATACCATAAAATGGATAAAAATAAGAGTAGATGCTCGCTATGGTTTTGTCAATATTATAGAATTTTTTGCTCTAAACAACCTTATTAATTAAAAGAACTCAAAAAAGCTTAGTTTATTAGTACCATCCGTTGTTTTTCCAAAAGTTATAAGCACTGCTTATAGAACCATATCTGTTGTTGGAGTAATCTAAAAGCCATTTTAGCTGACTTTGCCAATTTGTTTTGTAATCAGTGTGTACACCAAATTTGGAATTGTTACATGGAAGAGCTTGAGCTAATCCACATGCACCGGAAACTCTGTTAACAGCGTTGGGATTCCATGTGGATTCTTTGTTAACAATGAAGTCAATTTGGCTCCAATCACCATCAGAGTATCCAAGCGATTTAATAAAATTATAGGCTTCATTTCTAATTCCTGAGCTTGGAATGCTGACTGAAGGGTTGGCTTGAATTTTGACTGTTTGAGCTGCTGCAGCTGCGGTTGCTTTTCTTTGCTCTGCAAGTTTGGCTTGATTTTCTCGCTCTTTCTGTTCTTGTTTGGCTTTTTCTTGAGCAACTTTTTTTTCTGCTTCTTCAAGCTCTTTTTGATGCCTTGCTTCTTCTTGAGCTTTGAAATTCTTTAGATCATCTTTTACAGAGGCTAGACCCTTAGTTTGATCAAAATCATAAGAGTTTGAAATATCTATGGTTTTTTGTGCGGAATGTATATTAGTTGGTTGAATGTTACTTACTTCTACTTGTGGTAACATTGATGTGGATGTGTTTAGTAAACTCGCTCCTAATACAGATACTATGACAAGGGATCTCATATTGAGTTTAGGTTGCTATCCTAACTAATTTAACAAGCTATTGTTAGCTAATTATATCATACATAAGTTATCTTGTAAAGTCTTTTTGACAAATAAAAGGTTTGTTGTTATATTTTAGCAAAAGTAATATGTTGAAGAAATATTTTGGGCAAAGAAAATTTGATAGAACAAAGAGCTTTAATATATGGGTTTTTTTGGGTTCTTCGATTTGGGTATTTTTGATATTGTTGATAATTCTAAGGATTTTTGTGTATCAACAAGTAAGTGTAGTTGGAGGTAGTATGGAGCCAAATTATCATACTGGTGAGTTGCTTTTTGTTAATCAAATAGGGAATAATTTTGAAAGAGGAATGGTTGTTGCTGCATATGACAATGAAAATACAGCAGCAGAAGCTAACTATTTGACTAGGTTTAGTCCAAGCACTAGGTTTTTACTAAAAAGAATTGTTGGACTTCCTGGTGAAGAGATTGAAATGATTCAGGATAAAGTAATTATATACAATCAAGAAAATCCAGATGGTGTTTTATTGGAAGAGAAATACCTTGGCCAAAAAGCTAGACAGGATCAGATCCAATCGGATTTTTACTTCCCGAAGACTAAAATTGCTAAAGATCATTATTTTTTGTTAGGTGATAATCGTTCAAATAGCATTGACTCTAGGAGAAAAGGGGCTTTTGCATGATTTTTCAATTCTAGGCT
The DNA here is from genome assembly GCA_012031925.1 of Candidatus Altimarinota bacterium. Classification (GTDB taxonomy): domain Bacteria; phylum Patescibacteriota; class JACMRA01; order JACMRA01; family JACMRA01; genus JAAUSE01. The sequence goes on along the minus strand of JAAUSE010000048.1, from coordinate 62 downwards.
ACGAGATCAATTAGGTTTTGGCCATTTAGTGAGTTTAAGTTTTTAATGATCCAGGATATGAG
>JAAUSE010000026.1 GCA_012031925.1 Candidatus Altimarinota bacterium | reverse complement strand
TTTTAACCCCTCCATCAATTACTAGATTTTTTTACCTGAAATACTAAACTCACTCTCTCCATCTTCAATATTGTTAATCAAAGATAAAATTGTATTTATTTTCTTTGATTTATCATTATTTTTTTCACTTTTTCTAACAATTGGCTGATAACCTAGATACTTTGAAGCAAGACTCAATTGATCAAAATTCAGATCATCAGATACTGAGAAGAACCCTTTTTCAAAATTTATTAGCTGACCTTTATCTTGAAGTTGGTAGATTACAATCCCTCTATTATAGATTTGTTTTAATGATTTTAATGAATCAAATTCTTTTATATAATCCTGCCTATCACCTGCATACGGAAATATGTTTTCAAAGTTATCATTATCAGGAATGATAACATACTTTACTCCAGCTCTTTTTAAATAATTTGTACCCGCAGTTGATTTAAATAGTTGTGAGTACAACTTTGGGTTTTGGAAATTTGTTAAATTTGGTTCAATTTCTAAACTAGATTTGATATTAAAAAGTAAATCGCTCCATAGATCAATTTTTGGATTCTGTATATTATAATCAGACCAATTAGACTTCAAAGGTACCCATAATGTTCTGAAATAGCTATTTTCTGAGCTGATAATCTCATTGATTTTATTATATGAATTTGGTTGTTTCTTATTGATAAAGGTTGATTGAATTCGTTTAGAATACAATGGAAATGTGTTTAACAGAATAATTATTATTATAAATATATTTATTACTCGTTTTATATTTAAATTCTTTACATCTATGTTGATTTGATTTAATCCATAAGCAAACAATGTTGTTGCACTAATCATTAATGGTAAATACATATGATTTGCTAATCTAAATAAATTAAACCCTGGAAAGTTCTCATATAGGTAGAGATATAGATTCTCAAATGGAACACCAGACTGTTTTGCTAAAAGTAAACTGATAACCCAAACCAATAAAAAAATAATAAAATACATTTTGTTTTGCAATTTTTTAAACCTTAAGATTGAATAAATAATTACCATTGGGTAAATCCAAAAATAAAACAAAATTGGCTGAGCTTCGAAGCTATAATTTAGTTCTACACCAGTCCAAGGGAAATGGAATGTTGTTAGAGCATATTTTATGTTGAACAAATGATTACCAAATAGACCTCTATTAGCGACCTCAGATATAGAACTCGATGTATAAAGAATTGAGTTAGCCAACCAATAAAAATTAATTATTGACAATAAAGATATGCTTAAGGCCCCATTAATAATAATTGGTTTGAAATTTTTTTGAAATTTAATAATTTTAAAGTTAAAACATAAGATGATCAAAATTACAAAAGATAAAAGGTACATCAACCTTAATTCATAGAATAGACCAATCTGATATAAAAAAACAAAATTCCAAAATTTTCTCTTTTTCGGTTGATTAACAAAACTGATTAGTGCACTCAAAATCAATGGAGCTAAAGCGTATACAAAAGCAATTCTAATATGAGCTGTATTTCTTACTATAAAATAAGTACTAAACCCATAAAATAATGCTGCGACAAAAGATATATGTTTTGAGAAATTTAGGTTTCGATGAAGTTGATAAGGTGAGAATAATGATAAAATTGCTAATGGCCACAAAAATACTATTCTCTGTCCAATATCAAAATTGCCAATCATTCCAATAATCATAAATGGAATATATGTATAGGATTCAATATTACCTCCACCAAAACCACTGCTTAGCTGCCAAAAGGCATGCGATATCCATGCAAATTCCTTTATTACAATACTATTTTTGAGTGTCCAGTCATTTTGAAATATTTTTGATGTTAATGAAAAAAACCAGATTGTTCTAGTTGATATAGATAAAAACAACAATATAATAATATATTTATATTTTATGAATAGTTTTTTCATATTTTACTTTTTATAAATTCGTAAATCCTTTTAGAATTATAACCGTCATCAAACTCATGGAAAAATTCTTTAATTTTTTTTCTTTTGTGAATCCATTTATCTTGATTATTTTCAATCAATTTTACTTCATGTATAACTGCGTCCCACGAATCTACCAAAACTCCAGGAATTATATCTTTATATTCATAATTAAAACCTTTTTTAGTATTATATTTGTTAAGATCTGGAGAATAAAAAATAATTGGTTTTTCAAGTAACAAATAATCTATAAATACACTACTATAGTCTGTTATTAAAATATCAGATTCGTAAAGATCATCAATAAAATTATTTTCTGATAAAGCTATGTTACTGTATTTTTGAAAGTTTAAATGAGTGTTGAATTTATCTGACCCATGCCATTTAACTATCATTTTGTATTCAAAGAATGTAAAAACTTATTCATTTTTGATATACTTTTATCATCAAATAGATTATATCTATACTCTCTAAAAGTAGGTGCGTACATTATAGTTTTACTTTTTTTCTGATTTTTGTTTTTTTTACTCAGAACAAAATCTGTTCTTGGGGCACCCGCTAAAAATATTTTTTCAGGTTTGTAAATTTTTTTAATATCAATAATACTATTTTTAGATTCTGCTAAAATATATGTGGTTAATGAATTAATGTAAATCCCAAAGATACTTCTGATAATTCTTTTAAGCACAGAGAAACTGATATTGTTATTTTGTTTGAATGGTATTCCATGAGATAAATTAATGTATATTTTAGAGTTGATGTTTAATAAAGAGAAAATTGATGTATCATCTAGAGAATAAGACCTTATAACCACTTTGGAACGCAATGCCCAAATAATAGCTTTGAATGAGTAAAAATACTCAACAGGATAATTTTTAGATTTCAAATGATTGTATACTTTATTGCTCTTTGTAATCCACAACACATCTTCATTGGTGTTTTCTACTAAATACTCGTAAAAAAACCTGGAGTTTTCAACATACCTTTGACCGCTGAAACTTCCTAAAAGCCATTTAACTTTTCTCTTCATACAAACTTATTATGATAGCTTTCCATTTAAAAACCCAACACCTCCAAAAAGATATTTGAAAAGGTTGTATGTTATAAATCCAATTCCAAGAATTGGGTTAGTTAAAAACTTTTTCCAGTTTTTTATATATACACCTCTAACAAAGCCTAATTGTTTTGGGGTTTCTTCTTTGTTAGCTTTTTGATAGTTAACGAAATCTTTTCCGTATTTGTAATATTTGATCATATGTTTCCAGATGTTAGTTGGCTCGCCTAGGTGGATCGCTTCTGCTTCAATAAATCCTGTTTTGTACCCTGCTCTGTTTAGCTTGTTTTGAAAATCATAATCTTCTCCAGCTGTAATCGACTCATTGAAACCCCCAATAGCTTCAAAAACTTTTTTATCAACAAACCTTGCTGAAGAATGTGTTATATCATATTTATACATATCTACTTCGAATTTTCTAATTTTTGCGATCCAACTTTTTGTATGATCAGGGGTATTGTGAACAATAACCGCATCAAAACCTTCATTGGCTTTTTTTACAGCTTGCTCTACCACATCTTTTTCTAAAAGAAAATCTGAATCAATCTTATAGACATACTTGCCTTTGGCTTTGCTTACCCCATAGTTAACTTGAGCTGATCTTTCTGGTCCTTGGTTATAAACTTTTTTGGTATATTGTTTGGCAATACTCTTTGTCGCATCTATCGAATTGTTATCAACCACTATGATTTCAATATTTTTGTATGTTTGATTAATAACAGAATCTAAACACTCTTTTAGGAATTTTGAAGAGTTATATGTTGGAATTACTAAAGATACTAACAGTGGGGTTTTCTTAGAAATCATAGGATGTTAGCTTTATTGATTCTTACAAAAATTTATTTCTTTGGCAAGGTTATTATGTATTACTTGTCTACTAGTGATATTTTTGCATTTGACATAACTTATTAATTGTTTTAGTTACAACAAAGACTATCTTTTGTGATAGTAGAAGCATGAATGAGCTCCATCTGTCGACTTACTTTAGTAAGTCGATTTTTCTTGACAAAATTATGCAAAAGTTTTAGGTATGTACATGAACTGGTCTTGTATAAGACTTTTTCAAAAGCCGTTTTGCTAAAGACTGTTCTTAATCTGGGCAGTCTTTTTTTATTGACATTAAGCATATAATATGATATTATATCCGGTGTATAGACTTATATGTAGAGGTTGAAATGTTTATTGGTCATTATTTACAATGGTTTGCCAACGAATTTCCTGAATCAGCTATTACTGCTTTGGTTGTTGGAATTGTGTTGACTGCTATTACATTAACCTTGACAAAAGGGCTTGATGGAGTTATTTCTTTTGTTAAGGATTCAAGAGAGAATAAGAGAATGATTGATACTCAAGTAATTATCGAAGCGATTAATGATTCTAGCAAAGAGGGTTCTATTGGATTCAAATTGCAAGAATTGACTAATGTAGTCAAGAATATGAATGATCCGAAAGTTGATGGGTCTTTGGCTAATCAGATAGCTGGTGGTTTTGCAAGAGTTGATAGAAGATTTGATATCTTTGAGGATGAATTGAAAAATCATCATAATAGAATAAGCAGACTTGAGGTTCAGATGGAGGAGAGGATTCCAAAACAACCATATAAATCTTCTTAGTTTTGTAATTGACTCATAGTTTGAGCCAATTTTTATTTGTCCAAAATTTTTTTGAGATCTTTATAGGATTGTTGGTAGGTTATATTTTTTGTTGATTCCAAAGCTTGTGTTTGCAGATTAATATAAACTTTTGGCTGATTGTTGACCAAATTATACAACACTTCAAGTGCTTGAGACATTGCTTGTGGATTAGGTTTAGTTATAACTCCTCCTCCTACTGTAGTGCTATCTCTAAGCCCATCTACATCATAACTGATAGCAGGTGTTCCTTGAGAATTAACTTCACTTACAATTAACCCCCAACCTTCTTTTATACTGGTTGCACATAGGACGTGCGCTTTTTGCATTAGCTCGAACTTTTGCTTGTCGGTGGTTCTCCCAAAAATTTTACCTGATTGATGAATCCATTTTGGGTGGCGTATTTTTTTAACATCTTTTGATTTCCACCCCCACTTATCCACAATTGCGAATCTGGATACTTTTTTGAAAATATACTAAATACTTTTAATACTTCCATAGGTCTCTTCATTGCTCGCAGCGAAGAGTGAAAGAGGATTGTAAATATTTTTTCTTTGGGCAGTGATTCTGAAATATTTCTGAGAGGTTTATTCTCAAGACCTTCACTAATTATATGAATTTTTGCCGAATCAAAACCGTGTCTTACAAGATCTTCTTTGGATGAATTAGAAACTGTTATTGTTTGATCAGAAAATTTTGCTTGAATGTAAGTATAAATTGGTTCTAATAAAAAACCAAAGGTAGATAATGGTTGAAACATTTCTTTGAACCAAACTGGACCTGCTAATTGGTGATAGAAAAGGAAAACTTTTTCGTTACCTTTGATCAGATTTATAAAATAAGGAATTGTGTTGACCTCCTCGATAATCACATCATATTGATTTTTGAGATTTTTGAGGTAGTATTTTCTAGCTGCACTATAATGAAAAAATCTGTTCTTACCTACTCTAATCACTTCAACACCATCAATATATTCTCTATCTAAAGAATTATTGTATTTGGCTGTAATCAGTGTTACAGTGTGACCGTCAATAACTAGCCTTTTGGCTAGCTGGTGAGTAATAATTTCCGCTCCACCTGCTTGTGGGTGTTTGATATCTTTCCAGTTAAAAAATAAGACTTTCTTAAGTTGAGCTTTGGTTTTCATAAATCTTTGACAAAATTATTATATTATTTTATGTTTTGGTTGAATGTTGGTGTGTTTGTACCAATTACTCAAAGGGTAATTGCCAGTTAGTTGTAGTTTTCTAGCTGTTTTTTTGGTACTATTTTTTATGACATATAAAGGTCTGTTAAGAGTTTCAATGTGAATGAATTCAATATACAGAGCTATTAGTCCAAGTGATGTTAGCATCAAACCAGTCAAAAATAGATTGAAGACACCGACTGAGGCTGATCCCGTTATACTCAAACCCCACTGAGTCTCGAGAACATATTTGTTCAGCACTACCACAAACCCACCTATTAGTGACAAACTTGATATCAAAAGTCCAAGTAGACCAGCAATTCTTAATGGGACTAAGCTAGTGACAATAAAAGTGTTGAAAGCTAAAGTAAATCTTTTTAATAAGTCATAAGAAGCCTTACCATAGCGGCGTGGTTTTTCCTCATAGTAAATATAATCTCTTTTGAATCCTAACCAATCAATCAAAGATCTGGTCATCCTTCCTCTTTCCGTAAATTTTTTGAACTCATTAATAACTTTACGATCTATTAGACGATAATCCAAAGCTCCTTTTTGAATATAGACACTAGAGATTTTGCTGGAGATTGCGTAAAAAAGAGATGAGCCTAATATTTCTATAATATTATTTGTCTTTTTTTGTCTCTAATTCCGACCACAACTTCATTTCCTTGCTCCCATTTGTCCAGAAATTCTGGAAGTTTTTCTATAGGATATTGCATATCAGCATCGATAATCACACAACAATCACCTTGACAATTATGAATACCAGCAGTGGTGGCAATTTCTTTGCCAAAATTCTTTGAAAACTCAATTAGCTCAATATTTGGGTGTTTTTTCTTCAATTGAGTAATCTCCAAAACCGTATTATCAGTGCTACCATCGTCAACAAAAAGAGCTTCAAATTCATATTTATGATGAAGTTTAGAGCAAACTTGTGAGATTTCTTGACAAGCAAATCTGATGTTATTTTCTTCATTATAGCAAGGAATAATTAGAGAGACTGTCTTTTTATCCATAAAGTTTTTTCAAATTCTTAGGATTTTACTTAACAAAATAAATTGTTGTAAAGAAATTTTTGAAAATTATATCTTAGCCAAAATAAAAGGTAAATAAGATAAAGCAAATATGAATAAATACCAACCTAAAGTTATATGAACATTATGATTACTGTTTAGAAAACTCTGGACTTTTTGGTTGATGTTTTTGGAAAAATTATAAGAGTTGTGTTTCAAGAAAATTGTTTGGAGTAAGAAAAATATTGCTGTGGAACTAATTGCTGAGAGAATACACCATGGGCAAAAAACTCCAATAACCCAAGAGGATATATACATAAAGTATGTGGACAAAGCAAAAGCTAACAATGAGCCAATTGATAATACACCAGTAATTAACTTGTTAGTCTTAGGATTTTCAATCAAAAATATTCCAGCTAGTATTACCGCAGGATAACCTGCTACTCCAAAGAATGAATAAGGGATATTTCCAAGATTTGCATAGGGGCTTTTCATCACAGTTTGGCAGTTAAATATGGAACTAATATCACAAGGAAGTACCTGATTAGGATTTTGAAGTATGTGAAGTTTTTCAATACTTAGAGTAAAAGCTGCGATGAATCCACAGATTGCAAAAAAAACTAGTAGAATTTGAAGGTAATTCTTCTTTAGATAAGCCATATAAGGTGTATATTAAAATAGTATATGTATATAGTCAACAAATCAAGTCTGCAAGTTGATATTTGTCTAATTTTTGTATAGCTGGTTTATAATTTTTTCAATTTGAGATTGATAGTAGAGACCAACATCTGAGAAGAGATTTTAAGAGGATTAGAAATCGTACTTACTTCATCATCAACCCACTTTATTGGTACTTCTTTGATAGTGAATCCAGAATTTTTAACAGCATATAGAAGATTAACATCAAAAGCCATATTGTTAATATATAAATGATTTTTTACTTTTTCATACACTTCTCTAGTGATAATTTTGCCACCACACTGAGTATCTTTTATTTCAAAATCAAATATCGAGTTCACAATACTGTTGAACCCTTTACTTAGAATCTGGCGAGATATTGTCTTACCTACCACTTTGGAATCTTTAAGACTTCTTGAGGCTATAACACAATCTACTCCAGGGTGAAGAATGGTTTGGTATATTTTGAAGAATTGCTCAGGCACAACAGAGTTATCAGCGTCAACAAAGCTAATATAGTTGCCAACTGCGTGTTCAAAACCTTTTATAATAGCCCCACCTTTACCAATAGCTTGTGGTATGTTAATGTATTTTATTTGAGGGTAATGATTGCAAAAATCATCTACTATTTGTTCTGTATTATCCACACAACCGTTGAGAACTACAATTATTTCGTAGCTTTGAGTAAAAAGTTGGTTAAAAAAACTCACATAACTCAAAAGAGTTTTGCTTATTCTAGCTTCTTCGTTGTAAGCTGGTATAGTAATTGACAGTTGAGGGTTCATTCAATTGTAGGAGAAGAAATTTTGTATTGCCTAAGTATACTGCATATAATTAACTATGGCAACTAAATTTTGATGAAGCAAATCAGAGTTGTTTGATAAATTTATACTACAAATAAGACTAAGCAAAACCTAGTCCTATTTATTGTTAGTGATTGATTATGATTTTATGCTAGTGGAAATATGACATTGATAAGATTCCAAATTTCCCAATAAAGTACATTAAGAATGCTCAAAATTGCAGCATTTAGATTGTTACTTCCTTTGACAATTACTTTTAGAATTTGCTTTTGGGCTTGGTCAAAAAGTTTTTCTGTTCTTTTATCTATCTTGGCTTGAATTCTAGCGTTACATTTTTCTTTTTTAACAGGGTCAGTGAATTTTTCACACTGTTCATAGGATCCATATTGAGCTTCAACAACAATATTGTTGCTTGCTGTTATGATACCTACACCACTGAGCAGAAGACCAAAGGCCATAATTGATAGGATAATAAATTTGATTTTTTTAAACATAATATATTTTGTATTTTGATTCATAGTCGTTTTTGCCCTCTTATATTAAGTTTATCAACCATTATCTATGTAGTCAACTGTTTTTTGGTATTTATTGATTATTATTACATTTTTGGACTTGCCAAAAGAAATAAATGGCAGAAAACAGGCTAAAAATGATATTAGTATTGATAAAGCTAATTATCTCAGAACCGAGAATTGGAAGTTTTCCTGAGGCACTAAATGAAGAAAATACTACTAATAAAATCACAATAAAAGGCAAAGCTGAGAGTTTTTTGTACTCACTGTGGGATAACAAGTACTGAACAGATACAAATACAATGTTAAAAAAGGCAATGAATACTGAATAGTGCATAATTAAGGGAATTTGATCTAAATACTGAGGTCTGTTGAACAGATTCATCAAGAAACCCCCGAACAAAAAGAAAAAAGCTCCAATACTCATAGTCATAGTCACCACTATAGCAATCGATGTATAATAAATTTTTCTGCTTTTTCCTCTTGCAGCATAAGCTACCAAAGCTGACATAAAAGCAATTGAGCCAAAATGAATAATTTGACCAAAGTTATAAAGCACAGCAAATATATCTTTTTGTTCTAGATCAAAAAACTTTTCAGAGATTATTGGAGATATGTTGAAAAAAATCATTACAAATAAAAGTATAATGATATTTTTGGATGCAGCTTTGAATTGATTCAAAAGATTATAATCTTGAGGTTTGAATTGGTTCTTGAGAAGCTTGTGTTGATTAAAGAATCTCTTAATAAAAAATGAACCTGAACTAATATTAACTAGTGCCGCAGACAGCAGACCTAAGGGCAGCGCAAATACACCTAACCCAATATTCAAGAAAATAATAGTTGGAATAAACCTACCAAAATTAGTTGCAATCATGGTTCCAGCATACCTTGAAATCGTTAGAGTACTTAGTTGAAACTGATTATTAATGTTTGCAATAATATTAAATAGTGAATAACTAACTATAAGTGCAGTTATGGTTAGATTAGCTGGTGTAACTTGGAATATATACAGTGATCCAAAAATTAACCCTATCAAACCTCCAGCATAATTAATGTATTTAGCTTTGGATTGTATGAACTGTAAATAATTATAAGCATCTTGGTGAGATTGCTTGTCTAGTTTGGAAGCATTTTTGGTAAATTCGGTCATTATTCCTGTCATAGGAGTCAGTAGTATAGCCATAAAACCGGTTATTGCTGTCCACAAAGAGTATTGCTCTACTAGAAATCTGCTGGCAATGACTACTAGAGCATAATTTAATATACCAATAAAGAGATTGGTACTAAAAACCACAGAAGAGGATTGTAAAAACTGATTGGTTTTGAATAAATTATAGGTTTTTGCTAACATAAGTTTAATAATCTCAAAAGTATTCAATCTAGTCCAGAAAAAAATGCCACCAAAAAGGTGACATACTTAGGTTGACATACTTAGGTTATGATAACTATTATAAACAATTGGGGGATTGTTGTTTAATCTGTTCAATAATCTTAGCAATTTGTGGATTATTAGGACTGATATCCAGGGCTTTATTAGCAGCTTGAAGAGCATTATTGAAATCCCCTTCTTCCAAACTTTTTTTAGCTAATGCAAACAAATCTCTAAATCTTTGATGTTTTGGTGTGTTCATGACTATATTTCAAAATTGCCGATGCTTAATGTAGCATAATTTTTTAAGTTTGACAAGGATTGTTTTTTTTTGTAGATAAAGCCTTTATTTTCCAAAACGTTTTAGAGTATTTTGTTGAATTTTTTGAGAAAATTTCTTTAGTAAACCTTCTTTGTTTTTAGATTGAGCCTCTTCTAGAGTTAGTTTTTCTTCTTGATTACAATATTGTATGAGTTTTTGCAGATTATCGATTTTGCTTGATATAGGAGTTTGCCAATCATCTTCAACCAGGCCACCAGTATCATCAGAATTTGGATTGTATGACCAGTAGAAAAAATTACAAACTTCTTTATCAATAAAGTAATCAATCAGTTTATCTTGCAAAACTACATCTTTGGTATTTCCAGTACCCGTATTGGTTGTTGTACCATATTTACTTCCAAACTCTCCAGGAATTATAGTATAGCCTTTTTCGGTTAAATACCCAAAGTGCTCTTCCCATTTTGGTTGTAGATTATTGGGAAAATCTTTACTAGAAAAATAACTAATATCTGGATAGACATCAAGACCATAAATATGGGGTGTTAGAATTAATTTGTCTTTGGGAATATATTCAAAATCTACTGGATAACACTCAATTGGCATAAAATTCTCTCCCCACATCATATCCTTATCCTTGGAGCAATCGTTTTGGCCATTTTCAATTCCACTAACAAATATTAATATATTTGGATTGGTTTGGTTAATGGCTTGGCCTGCTTTTTGGGCAGCTCTACGCCAGTCCAATTTAGCATCACCTATTCCCCATTGAGGATAGTTCTTCCCATTACTTGAGTGATTCTCGTTCTTAATGTCAATTCCCACAAAATACGGATTAAGACTATACCTTTTGGCAATGAACTCTAAATCACCTACCCAATCATCTTCAGAATAATCATTATCATACCAAAGTGGAGAAACATTTTGACAATCAATACTGTGATGATCTAATATAAAATACAAATCATTTTCTGCCAAATCTGATAAGAAAATGTCAAGTGACTCTAAGCTTTTTTTGTTTTTGTACTCAGGATTGAGATTATAGTCTACAAAATCAGTATTTTGATTATCCATAACTTTAGCACAAAATGGAACTCTAACAGCATTGAAACCAAATTCTTTGATTTGAGTAATCATTGAATGTATCGATCTTTGCCAAGAACCGTGAATTCGCACTCCACCATCATCAAAACCAAACCAGTTGACTCCAAATAACTGAAGTGGCTGACCGTTTTGAAACACTTTATTTTGATAAGTGGTGTAACCAATGGAGGAGGCATCAACTTTTTCTGGCTGAGGTTCATAACTGATTACCAAAGTAGTTAGAATCAAAATTGTCAGCAAAAATAGAGATTGTTTGAAAAACTTCATTTTGTATCTGCAAAAATTATTGTTTATGTTTTTGTGATTATTAGTATAATTTAGTTCAGTTATGTTGACAAGAGGTGGTTTTTGTGCTATATTTTAGAAGTTGTTTAGCTGAGATAGAATGATTAATTATAATCTTGAAGATGAGAAAAGCTTCAAAAAAAATGATTCTCAAATCATAAAAAAGTATGATGGAAGTGTTGTATTTTGCGCACCTCCACTTAATCAAGAAGAGCTTGCCGTGATTGAAGAAATTATTCAAACTCATGGTGATTATTCTTAATTTCTTAGCTTATCTTGAGAAAGCTATACAGGGTAGCACTACTAGTAATGTAGTGCTTTTTTTAGTTTTTGATATATGTTTCATACTTTTAATAAGCCTAACTTGTTGAGAACTTCTCCACCCAAATCATCTAAAGAACCTGACAAAATTAAGGCTTCTAAAGATCTTTTGTTGAATCCTTGAAAAAAAGACATTCTGGAGAGAAAATCTTCAAGGGTTTTAAAATCTCCTTTTTCTTCTCTATTTTGAATCATATAGTTAATGACATCTGTTCCTAGATTCTTCACAGAGCTTAGTCCATATCGAATTGTTTTGTCATCTTCAATAGTAAAGTTATCAAAAGAGTGATTAACACTTGGTGGTTTTACGTTGAGCCCAAGTAATTTACATTCTTCAATAGCGGTTGCAATTTTATCTAGATTGCTAGCCTCAGCTGTCATCAAAGCTGTCATAAACTCTACGGTATAAATAGCTTTCATGTATGCAGTCCAATAAGCTACCATCCCATAAGAGGAGGAATGAGCTTTGTTAAACCCATAAGCTCCAAAAGGTACCATTAATGACCATATTTGTTCTGCTTTTTCTGGACTAAGACTGGAATGCTGAATGCAACCCTCAACGAATATTGGATGCTGGGCTTCAATGACTTCTTGGATTTTTTTACCCATACCTTTACGCAGAACATCAGCTTGACCCCAGTCGTATCCAGCTAACTCAATGGCAGTTAGTAGCAAATCCTCTTGATATACAAAAATACCATAACTAGCTTCCATCCAATTTTTCATTTGGGGAACAAGGTATTTGATTAAATTAGGATTTTTTTTTCGTTTAATGTAATCTGGAATAGATGCCATTGGCCCTGGTCTATAAAGCGCAACCATAGCCATAAGGTCTTGCACTTTACTTGGCTCAAGCTCAACTAAATATTTGGTCATTACCGCCCCACTTAATTGAAAAGTCCCCATAGTTCTACCACGAGCAAGGAGCTCAAAAGTTTTTTGATTATGCACATCAATATTGAGCAGGTCAATCTTTTGATCGTGACGTTTTTGACTAATTTCAATAGCGTTTCCAAGTATAGATAGATTTCTTATACCTAGAATATCAAGTTTGACTAGACCTATTTTTTCAACCCATTTCATATCAAACTGGCAAACAATCATTTTGTGTTCACTATCCCATTGTAAAGATGTATAGTCCGTTGTTTTGGTTGGGGTTATAATTAGACCAGCAGCGTGAGAAGAGGCGTGGCGATAGTTTGCTTCAATTTTTATAGCAAGATTGATAATTCTGTTGGCTTCTTCGTCTCTATCATAGACTTGTTTGAGTTCTTTTGAAGTCTGCATTGCCCATTTAAAAGTGGTTTTTTTCCCTTGTGGGGCTATTGGAATAAGTTTGGATAATTTATCACACTTATTGTAAGAAACTCCCAAAGCTCTGCCAACATCACGAACTGCTGCACGTGGAAGCATGGTTCCAAATGTAATGATTTGACAGACTTTATCTTTGCCATATTTTTGGGTAATATAATTAATAACCTCTTCTCTTCTATCATCAGCAAAATCTCCATCAATATCTGGCGGAGATGGACGGAGGGGGTTCAAGAAACGTTCAAATGGAATTATATACATCAATGGGTCAAGAATATTAATTGAATTGAGCAGACCAACCAAAGAACCAGCTGCTGAACCTCTTGTGTTGATAACAATTTCATTATCTCTACAAAAACTCATAATATCACCAAATACCAAAAAATAATCTGGATAGCCTTTGCTAATAATTATATCTAGTTCATATTCTATTCTTTCAATGTATTTACTAATTGGATTGGTTTTATCAAAATATTCCTGATCATAACCTAACAAATTATCAACATCTGGTTGGAGATTTTTGCTGTATTTTTGAAGCTCTGCAAGTTTTTCATATGGGAATTTTTCTTTCCATATTGTTTTGTCAAGTGTTGGTTGAAATTTGGCGACCAAACCAATATAAGTTTCCCATTTAAGTCTCATACCAGCATTTTGTCCAATAGGAAGATCAAATATAGGGAAAAAAGCTCCATCTACATTCTTGTCATAATCTGTTCTTATCTGTATATTGATCAAATCTTCAAGGTCTTTAGTCTTGAGTGCGTCAGGTAAGTATTCAAAATCATCTTTGAGTTCATTAACTGCTGGAAGGTGGTGAGATCTTTGAAGCTCAATATTAGCAAGTTTTTTGCCATCTCTAATTGCCATTACTGTACGAAACACTTCACTGTCTTCTTTTTCAAGATACCTTGGGGATGGCGAGGCTAAATAACGAATGTCAAAATCTGTACAAAGTGAGGCTAGTTTTTGATTCATCTTTTAAGCTTTTTTTGATTGTAGTTATTTTTACTAACCATTAACTCAACTAAAACATTTTGAGAATTCAGTTCTAGGCTATATTTTTGCAAAATCTTGCTTGCTTTGTCATAATCACTACTGTATATGAACTGTCCTAGCTCGTGTTCACTCGTACAAATTAAAACAAATAGGTCTGAGGTTTTTGCTAAATATTTTTTGATGTTTTCCAAAGTCAAATGTGGTACAGGCTTTTCTTGAACTACCCTAGCTATAGATATTAATTCCAAAAGATTATGATATCCATTCTTATTCTTGGCTATTAAGGCTATTTTGGAAAGTTTTTGATTTTTGATGATTTGGTTTTGTTCAAAAAGATTTGGAGTATCAATTGTAAAACCAAGAGCTGGTTTTATTTCTTTGTCCTGACAATAATCATAGAACTCAACAAAACTGGAACTTGTACCTTCGTCAGTGAGAGCTATAGTTGTATATCCTTTAGCAATAGCGTCATCTACTAAGGCGGGAATTTTGGGTACCGCACTGAGAAGTGAGTGGTGTGAGTATGATCTGACCAAAAACATTGTGTTAATATATGTTTCTTGAATTAGACAAAATGTCAATGAATGTTTGGAAACTGTCTTATGAATTTGAGGTATTGGAAAAGTTGACAGGTATGAATTATGAATCTACCATTACTGTAAATGATCTTCAAGCTTGTACGCAAACTATTTATAGGGTTGATAGTAGTGGCTTTGGTTGTTTTGTTACCTATTATTGTCTTAAATATTCGGTTGGAAAATTTTGAGCAGCCTGAGAAGGACTTTCCTCAAGTTGCTATTGTTTTGGGCGCTGGTATTCTTGGACCCAACACCCCTTCCAAGGTTCTGCAAAAAAGGTTGGATATCGCAGTTGAATTGTACAATAACAAAACTATTAGCAAAGTACTTGTTAGTGGTGATAACTCAGCTATAGATTACAATGAACCAAGAACAATGATCAATTATCTAAAACTTCAAGGGATTCCAGAAACTGATATTGTTGCAGACTATGCTGGAATTAGAACAATTGAGAGTTGCTGGCGGGCTCGCAATGTTTTTGGATTGAAAAAAGCTTATCTCATAACTCAAAGGTTTCATTTGCCAAGAGCTTTGTATCTTTGTGAAAATATGGGAATTGAGACTATACCCTTGAAGTCTAACGACTCTATTTGGGAGGTGACCATAAGAGGCTACATACGAGAAATTGGAGCTACATGGAAAGCTGTTATGGAGGTTAATTCTTACAGAGGTGAAACTGTTGGTGATGGGAATGAGGTTGACTTGGGTCAATTTTAGAAACCTTTCCTAAAATATTTTTAGTAATTAATTGATAAAAAATCATAGTCTCTTATTCTTCAGTCAAAATATCTAAACCTCTACCATAACTGTAAAAAGCCATTTTGTGTTCAACTAGTTTGAACATTTCGTTATTGACCTTCTCATAAACCCAGCCAATTTCTTCTGTAACCGTTTCTCCATTACTGTTAACCAAATTATAATAATCACAAGTCCCGCGTTTGATTGGACAGGTATATTGTTGGCCATTACCCATCATTTTAATCAAGTCAAAATTAACCAGACTTTTATCAAAATAATAGTTACCTTCAACATGTACTACACCCTTTCCTATATTGCCTTGAGCTAAGATCGTCCCATCACTTGATTTTACAATTATTTTTTCTGACATACACTTCTCAAATTAAACAAAATTCAAAATTAAGGCAAGCCTCGTGAAACCAAACACAACAAACTGTTCAAGGCAATAACTAACTTTTTTGATTCAATTGAATAAAATTTGAACCTTGACTTTTTTGTTATTTTGGATAAATATAAAAACTATGGAACCTATTAAATTGTATGATTCATACAGGAAAACCTTATAAAGATTGAAGAAGGTAGTACAGTCGTTGACGGAAAAATCAAAATATATAGTTGTGGCCCAACTGTTTATCAGTACCAACATGTAGGTAACATGAGAGCGGCGTGGCTTCCAGATACTTTTGCTAAAGTTGCCAGAATTGCTGGTTGGAAAGTTGACTGGGTACTAAATATTACTGATGTTGGGCATCTGGTGGGGGATGGTGATGATGGCGAAGACAAGCTTGAAAAATCTGCTAGAGAAGAGTCTAAAAAAGTTGAAGAAATTGTAGATTTTTATACCCAAGATTATTTGAAACAAGTTGATGCAATTGCTCTGGATATACCGATTGAAAAGATGCGACCAAAGGCTACTGATCATATTTTGGGTCAAATGCGATTAGCTTTACAAATGGTTGCTGATAGGCGAGCATACATACTGGATGATGGAATTTATTTTGAAGCTCAGGCTAATTTGGATCTTAATGTGCCTTTTGAACTTGATAAAAAAGGAGATAATTCATTTACTGGCAGAACTATTGAAAATAGCCAAAAGGCTCCAGCTGATTTTGCTCTTTGGAAATTTGTTGATGAAAGTAGCTTACAAAAATGGAAATTTAATCAATTTAATGAAACAGCTCAACTTGTTCTAAAGATTTTATCACAACCTGAAAACTCTCATAATATGGATCTGCCCAATCGTTGGGGCGTTCCTGGTTGGCATAGTGAATGTGTAGTGATGATTGATAAGCTTCTTGGAGATGGTGAGTTAAAAAATGATGAAGGTAAAAGTTTGATTGATGTACATTTTGGAGGTGAAGATCATATAGACATTCATCATCGTAATGAAATTCTTGAATCTGAAGCACTTGGATTTCATTTGTCTAACTATTGGGTACACAACAAATTCGTACTAGTTGATAGTGCCAAGATGAGTAAAAGTCTTGGAAATGTTTTTTTGGTGGTTGGCGATAAAAATGTTACTAGTTTTGAATCAATTGCTGGTAAAGGTTTTGATCCTTTGAGCTATCGGGTAATGCTTATGGAACACCACTACACTTCTCAATTAGATTTTACTTGGGCCAAATTAAAAATATCTCAAGCCAGATTGTACAACCTTCGAAAAGAGTGTTCCAAGATTTTGAGTTTTGCTAGGGTTAACAGTATAATTGTAGATAAGCCAATCAATGAAAATCAGAAGCAAGTCTTGCTAGAAATTTTGTTGGATAATCTTGACACGCCCAAATTTCTTGGAAAGTTTGGAGATTTCGTCAAAGATGTAAGCAATGAGATTGCCACCAAGTCAACTCTCAATCCAAAAAATCTAGCAGCTATAAAATTTTGGGAAGATGAGTTTTTGAAACTGGATTTACTTCCTAGTTTGGATTCAGAAATTTTAGTAATAGCTGAGCAACGATCCATCGCCAAAAATAAAGGAGATTACCAAAAAGCTGACCAACTTAGAGACAAAATCCTAGAAAAGAATATTCAAATAGACGATTACGCTTGGGGCTGGGGTCTTTGGAAAAAGTAGAAAATCTCAAGCAAAAGTTTGTTCAAAAAAAGCCCCTAACATAGATAAATGTTAGAGACTGTTTGTGTGTCTACACTGCCGTGTAAATGTCCCAATAATGCTTTTATTATAGGAAAAAGATTTTGTCAAATTTTGACCTAACAAATTACCTTTGGTTATTTTTGTATCCAAATTAGTTAGTAGGTTTACCAATCATATTCTTGACATTAACTTATTAAATTTTTAGATTTGGATTTGATTAAACAAATCATTTTATGACCAACAAAAATATATTCGCAATAATTTCGGTTTCATGCCTTTTTGTTTCAAGTTCGTTTTTACTCTCCTCTAACTCAATTCTTTCTGATACAATAATTAACTCCTTGCAAAACAATTTATTTGCAGAAGCACAATATTCACCTATTGCTTTTGATGATACAGCAGTGACTTCGGCTGACACACCTGTCATTATAGATGTTTTAGCTAATGATAATACTGGTGGAGGTGCCGGCCCACTTTCTTTGAATGATGATGATTGTATTATACTTAACTACTTAGGAAATGTAA
Source organism: Candidatus Altimarinota bacterium (assembly GCA_012031925.1). Classification (GTDB taxonomy): domain Bacteria; phylum Patescibacteriota; class JACMRA01; order JACMRA01; family JACMRA01; genus JAAUSE01. The sequence goes on along the minus strand of JAAUSE010000026.1, from coordinate 366 downwards.
AGGCTTTTGCAGATGTTGTCACTCAACCTGCTAACGGATTAGCTGTTCGTACTGGAACGGTTCCAAATCATACAATTACTTACACACCCGATCCTGGATTTAGTGGGGTTGATACTTTTACCTATGAGAATTGTGATGTAGGTTCTCAAGCATTTTCAAATATTGCCACAGTGACAGTTACGGTTAATGCTGCACCTGCTTCTGACGCTTCTGATGGCACCGACACATCCCTAACCGCCAACGCCGGTGTCCAAACAATCTACGCTGGAGACGCTACTGACAATGACGATGTATGTTCACTATCTGATATTACCAATGGAACAACAGTGGAAGGAATAGTTTGTTCAACTGCAGCTAACTCACTGA
>JAAUSE010000025.1 GCA_012031925.1 Candidatus Altimarinota bacterium | reverse complement strand
CATATCCAAGTTATCCTACTTCTATTGGTAGTGGTAATTTTGTTAATGGTAGCTTCAATGGTCTCGCAAATCAATGTGGACTGGGTGGTAGTTTACAAGCTAGTAACCATGCTAATCCATTTGGTAGTAATAATAGTATTACTGCTAGTGTGACTTATTCTTCCCAAAAGTGTAACAACCCAAAAGAAGAGACTAAAAGAACTTGTATCTCTACAAGAGGACAAGTGGCTATAGAGTTAAGGAGACTAAGTAGCTCCATACAAGAGTTCAAAGAGAGTTTGGATATTGTCTGTACACTCCAAGAAAAGTAAAACACAATCCCTAAGTTATTATACTTGGGGATGTTTTTTAGGTTGGGGTTAGAGGTTATTTGATAACAAATACTAAGTAAAAGAAATGTTAGGATGATCCTAAATCGACTCAACTACTACTAGTATATCTACTTCTCCATAAGTATTTGAAACATTAAATTCTGTAGGTACTTCAGCGGAAATGATTTCAAAATCTAACTCTGGTTGATTATCTACTTGATCGTACAAATCTTTTATTTCTTGATCAACAAAATATACTTTAATCTTTTCCACACTATCAAATGTAGCAGGGTCGATAGCAGAATAAGAATTATTAATTTTAACATTACCAAAACCAGAGTTTTGAAAAGCCAACAATGCATTATCAGACTCAAGGCTCTGGTTACCAAGTATAACTACATTTGCCTCATAAAGACTAGAATACAGTGTCTCATTTAAAATATTATCTACAAAGTCTATTGCTTTTTTTCTACTTTCAGAAACAACACCCGCACCAGCATTAGTTCCATCACAATAAATAATCACATAAGCACCATCAGAAGTTTGAGTTGGACACAAAAAATTTGTACTAGAATCCCAAATTGCTCTGTGAAAATTCCCATCAATATCAGCATTTTCTTCAACAAGTTTAGCCAAAGATGTTATTTCAGGTAAACTAAGATTAGTCCTCAAATTGTTTTGAATAATATCAAGATAAGCACTAATTTTAGTTGCATTATCAAACAAATTTTGACTTTGAATCTTTTTCAAAATAGACTCTATAACAATACTTTGTCGTTTACTCCGAGCAAAATCAGATCCTTCCCCATTATCCCCCATCCTACTTCGAGCATAGATCAAAGCAGTATCCCCATCCATTGTTGTCAAACCTTGCTCAAACACTGGAACAGGTTTTAGATAACCAGCAAAGTTAGGAGCAGGGTACTGATAATCAGCAAATCCATTAGGCACATCTACTTCAATCCCACCTAAAGTGTTAACTAAATCTTTAATTCCATCAAAATTAATACTTGCCCAATAATGTATCGGTATTTCAAATTCTTCTTCCAAAAAATCAGCTAAGAATTGCTCTCCATTACCTGTTTGTCTCTGTTCAGCAAAAGGAACAACAGAATTAATTTTGTAACTTCCAAAACCATCACTCACGTAAAAATCTCGAGGAATATTGACTGAAACAAACTTTTCTTCCTCATAAAAATATGATACAATCATTATAGAATCAGTCAAACCAGTTCCAATAGCGTCTTTACCAACCAACAAAAAATTAGTTCGCCCCTCATCTTCACCCAAAATTTTTTGCCTTCCTCCAATATTAAACAAAGAGCCTACATTACCAAGCTGACTAAATAAATCCTGACTACCACCTTGACCTAAAAATCCCTGAGATTTGTTTATCAAAGTGTATCCAAAAACGAATGAACCCATTAACAAAATTCCAATCAAAAAAACAAATACCGATAGGATTTTACCAAAAGTCACCTTTTTCCTTTTAGGTTTTGATTGGGTGTCTAATTGAGAATTTTCCAGCTGTGTGTCCAAATCAATATTAGTATCTTTGGTTAAATTTTCTTTCGTAGTTGTATCTTCACTCCTCAAAAAAGTCGGCATATAAATAACAGGAAATTCAAAATATTTATTATCACCAATGTACTCGTTTTTTTTTATAAGTCAAGTATTTTTAACTACCTTCTAAATTACTTTTAACATCTAGCTTTATAGTTTTTGACAACATAATACATAATGTATACACATATAGTAATATGACTAAAATGATTCTATATTTTTTAACTAATATTATTGTTTGATGATATTATCAAATATTCTCCCCACTTTCGAGATTGCTAATATCACAGCTGCTGCAGTATTTATATTTTTTCTAACTCTTGTAAATGTTTTTGTAGCACCTATTATCAAACTTTTTGCCTTTCCAATTAATTTTCTCACATTGGGGTTATTTAACTCAGTCCTTAATTTACTTATAATTGGTTTTGTAACCACATGGATCAATGGTGTTGATATATCTGGAAATTTTTTTAGTACTCTTCTAACTCTAATTTTGATTTCTTTATCAATGTCGCTAGCTCAATCAATTGTTGGAAATTATTCAGATTAAAAAGTTTTTTAAGAGTTCGTCTTTGGTTTTTAGAATCTTAGCTTTTTTGTCTTTTGAATAAAATTACAAACGGAGTCTTTACAATAATCCAAAGATCTAACCAAAAACTCCAATGTTCTACATAGTATTTATCATAAAATACTTCTTTTTCAAAAGTAAGATCACTCCTCCCATTGACTTGCGCCATTCCAGTTATTCCAGGTTTAATATTAAGAACCTTAAAGTGTTCATCCCTGTATTTTTTGACTTCTCTTGGTTGGTGAGGTCTTGGCCCAACTATCGACATATCACCTTTCATGACATTAAAAAATTGAGGTAATTCATCCAAACTAGTTTTTTCCAAAAACTTTCCAACTCTAGTCATCCTTGGATCATCTGCCAACTTATACAAAGGACCATTGTCGTTTTTGATATTATTTTTTGTATCAGCTCTTGCTCATACTCCAATGCAGATTCATTGCTATCAGTTGTACAATATTCTAATTTTAATCTTCGAAACTTCCATAACTGAAAAACGTTTCCGTTTGGCCCTACTCTTTCATTTAAATAAAAAGCTGGACCTTTAGAATCTAATTTAACAGCCAAAAATATTATCAAATACAACCAACTAAATAAAAAAATAAAAATAGCTGAAAAAACAAAATCAAAGATTCTTTTTAGCACAACCATCCAACCACCTAAGTTACTATGAGAAACTTCCAAAAGTACAAAATCACCAAAAGGGATTGGTTTCATACTAAAGGGAGAATATTGACCAAAACTAACAGGTCTAAAAGCAAACAAAACCTTATATCTTTCGGCTACAGTAGCAAGTTTGGATTCCAGCAAATTCGAGTTAGAATACAGATATATCTCAGAAACTTCTTTGTTTTTTATCATTTCCACAATCTGCTCATAATTACTTTCATTCAATTCTTTGTAATGATAAATTTTATTAACGTCAGGTCTTTTTGTTAACCAATTAACAAGAGCTGTGGAGTCATAACACAGCAAAATCACATCTTGCAAACCAATCCTAAACTTATAAAGTATTTGCTCAACACTCCATATTATCAACCGCCCCAAAAAAACAGTATACAGTATAAAAAATCCACCCGATGCTAAAATAAACCTACTAATTGAAACCCTACTTGGTAAATAAGCACGGTTGTACTCATTGAAGAAATAATATGCAATTACACCCAAAAGTACAACAATTACTCCAAAAGCTAACCTCGCAAAAACACTCAAAAAATTCCTATTATTTTTGAATTCAGCTCATACAAACCCAAAATTACATAAACAACTAAAATACAAGCTGCCAAAAGAAGACTGAAAGTAATATAATTTGAAGATCTCAAAACATTGGTGTTATCAAAAAAAGCTTCACTATACCATCTGTATCTAATCAAATAAACCAAACCAGCACCAAACACTATAGCTAAAAAATCAACTAATGGCAAGATAGCAGTTTTCCAAATTGTATAATTTATTGATTTTGGTAACATAAAAATAGATTAAATTTACATAAATGGTATAACATCTCGAAATGTTTTGGCTGTTTGAACAAAACGACTTGTAAAATGATATTTTCTAGCTTGCAAAATCAAATCCATTGGATAACCAAAGTGTCTAATTATACCTTTATAACCTTCTTTGAATTTTCCAAAACCTTTTTCTGGATCATAACCTCCCAAATCATAGTAACTTACACCTTCTTTTTTTCCCAGATAAGTTGCCGCTACATGAACCAAGTACTGTCCATAATTATCAAATGAGTCTTGGGTATTACCACCATAAAGATAATAAAGTGTGTTTCCAATAATCACACCAAACCAACTACACTGAACCTTGCCTTTTGGATCAATCAAACTAATCATCCTTGAAAAATCTTTATCAAACAAATCTTGAAAATATTTTTTGGTGAGTAGCAAACTTTTGTCTCTTGCTTGTCTCAGAATAAATCCTCCAGAAATCTTCAAAGTTATTCTGATTTTTTTCATAACTTATTTGCCAACCATAACCAAAACTTTTGCGAGTATATCTTCTGATTTTTTGGTTACATTTTGCCCAAAAATCCTGTGACTCGTTGAAAAATTTTTCCATATCTACATTTTCCAATTGTGATATCTTACCAAGATTTTCTAGCACCAATGTCATAGTTGATAAATACTGAATAGTTTTGATAGATTCACAAACCTCTATTCTAGAAAAGTCATTTTTTCCATCAGGAGAGACCAAGTTATTGATCATCTCGAATACTTCTTGTTTATTTTGAATACCTAATAGTTTCAAAACTTGATCATCCAATTCGATCTTTACGAAAGTAACCTCTTCTTTGTTTTGTTTGCTAATTTGAACAACAAGAGTACGAAAAGCATCAAAAACTTTTTTTTTTACTTAGCGTATTACCCTCAAAAATGGGTCCTTTTGGAATATACAAAAAACTTTGATTCAAAAACCACGGATATTTATAAAGAAAAGCCCAAGCTCTAACATCATTTTGTTCAATCTCAATTCTAGTAATGTTATGGCTTTTTTCCATCGAACCTAACCAAAAATCAGTCCACTCCTTTGTTTGCAAAAAATATGGCTCGTTCATAGATTATACCCTCAAGATACTTAACTTTTTGATAAATGTCAAAACAAAAAAATGCAAGTAAATCTACTTGCTAACAATAGTTGGTTCAGCACAAATATGATCAGGATTTTTCCCTGCAACCACTGCTTGAGTTCTACCCCTAATACACTCGGTGTTATATTCAATAACTCTATCAATTTGTTTTTGTTCAAATGAAGATTTTTGTTTTATTTTTTCAATATTTTCTTGATTGGTACATGGATTACTAGTGTACACGAATCCAACCTCTGTCTTAAAACCAGACTCGGTAAATTGTTGATTACCATACAAGCTCAGTCCACATTGATTAGTAGTATTAAATGGTGAAATATTAATTGAAGGTGTCTGAGTCGAAGGTTGGTTAATCTCTGGAGGTCCAAAACTCCCTGGATCCGTACCAGGAGGTGGTGGCACTAATGTCTGTGAAAACACATTGCTAGAATTACAAAAAAAGAAACACAGGCTCAACAAAGAGCCGTATAAGTTTCTCATATTTTTACCTCAATTTAACGTGACAATAGATTCGGATTGATCAAACCAATATTTTGCTCTCTTACGACAATATTTTCCTCATAATTGTTCAACCTATCTTGCAGTTCTTCTTCAGTTACAAATTTGACCTCAATATTATCAGGACAATCATCACCTTCAACGAACTCAACCAATGAGACTTCTTCTTGATCACTTATCTTGTAATCTACTCGACAACCAATTTGGTCGTTATAGTACTGTTTTGAATTAGTTATAAAGAATTCACTTCTTTTACCATAATTAACTCTTCCAATTGTATCAATTGCAAAAGATAAAACGGTGCTATAGAAGCAAATTGCTATGAAAATCAGTATTTTTCTTGACATAATATTTTAGTTATTCTGAAAATTATTATTTTTATATGTTATTTAGTTATTCGGTGGGTATTTATAAGCCCACCGAATTAGCGAATCAAGAACAACAATTAGTTATAGGATTTGTCAGCCTCTAACTACGGGTGTCCATACTTAAGATAACCCCAAGAGGCATTAATTATACACTTATTATATCCCAGGTGAGCCCATACATGGGGTCGAGCAAACTGTGCAAAACTAATGTATCCACCATTATTTGTATCTTGAAAAACCCCACCTGCTCCATCAATTATCGAGTATATGGTGTTTTTACATTGTTGGTCAGCTGTACTCTAATTGCCTGAGCTTGGGCTATGAACAGTTCTATGCTCCCACCAGTTCAAAGCTTGAGCTGGTTTTTGCGATAGAGAGATATAACTAACAACACTTGCAACAGCAGGCAAATGATTTAATGGAACGAATCTTCACAAAAAAATCCTCCAAATATTTGTAAACATGATTGGTAAATGTTAATCTACCATTAAGCAGAATAACAATCCATATATATATGTCAAGATATTTTATAATTAATTATACACCAAAGAAACCCCCATATGGGGGTTTCTTCAAATTAATCTAGTCAAAACAATTATTTCTCAAGATCTCCTTGATCAACCGATAGTGCCAACTTCTCATCTACTCTTCTTCCATAATCTTCAGTCTCAGTTACTTCAGAGTTTACTTTGATACCAAGTGCAGTTAGTTCGTTGGCTAGTACAATAAACGACCCAGGAAGGTTTGGAGATGTAATTGGTTTTTCTTTGATAATTGATTCATAAGCAGCTTCTCTACCCCTAACATCATCAGATTTGATGGTAAGCATTTCTTGAAGTGCGTATGCAGCTCCATAAGCCTCCAAAGCCCAAACCTCCATTTCTCCAAATCTCTGACCTCCGCTATTACTTCTTCCTCCAAGAGGTTGTTGAGTAACTAGTGAGTAAGGACCAGTTGAACGAGTGTGGATCTTATCATCAACCAAATGGTGAAGTTTGTTATAATACAAATAACCGACAGTCACTGGTTTGTCATATTTTTGACCTGTTTGACCATCCCATAATTCAAGTTTGCCATCACCAGGAAAACCTGCTTGTTCAAGTTCTTGACTAATTACTTCAATCGGAATCTCGTTGAGAGGTTGAGTAACAGCAAGCATGTTCTGTTTCTCGCAAGCCAGTCCTAAATGAGTTTCCAAAAGTTGACCAAGGTTCATACGACCAATAACACCAAGCGGATTAAGAACAATATCAACTGGCTGACCATCAGCTGTATATGGCATATCCTCAACAGGCATAACTCGAGATACTACCACCTTATTACCATGCCTTCCAGCCATCTTATCACCAGGCTTAATTTTTCTTGTAGTAGCTAACCAAATATGAACCCTTTTGAGAACATCTGATGGAAGCGGATCGTTGTTACCACGACTAAATTCTCTAATGGAGATAACTTTACCACTAAGTCCGTGCTCCAAGTACAAAGAACTATCTTTTACATCCCTAGAGTACTCACCAAACAAAACTCTAATAAGTTTATCTTCTGGAGAAAGATCAACCTCACCTTTTGGAGTAATTTTACCCACTAAAATATCACCCGACTCAACATAAGCACCTAACCTAATAATACCACTCTCATTTAGATTACGAAGTTTGTCTGTAGCAACGTTTGGTATATCTTTGGTAATCTCTTCATCCCCAAGCCTGGTTTCGTGTACATCACAAACAAGTTCATAGATATGAGTAGAAGTAAATTTGTCTCTTTGAGCTAATCTCTCAGAAAGAACAACCGCATCCTCATAATTATATCCTTTAAAAGGAAGAAAAGCAACTCTAATATTCTGACCAATTGAAAACTCTCCATTATGTACCCCAAAACCTTCAATCAAAACATCACCTTTTTTAACTTTTTCTCCAACTCCAACTTTAACTCGCTGGTTAATAGTTGAGTGATCATTGGAGGGTAAAAATTTCAAAGTATTATAAGTAATTTCATCACCTGTATCTTTATCCTTGACAATTACTCTATGTCCATCACTTGATAGTACATCACCATCAACTTCACTGTAAACAATATATCCACTATCTCTAGCTGCTATATGCTCAAAACCAGTTGCAACGATTGGTTGTTCTGGTCTAACCAAAGGCAAAGCCTGACCCATATGATTAGTTCCCATCAATACACGATACCCATCAGTGTGAGCCACAAAAGGTACCAAACAAGTCGAAAGTGAAAAAATTTGATTAGATGCAACATCCATAAGATCCAAATCTTCAACGGAAGCTTGTACTGGATTTCCTTCTTTTCTAGCACCAACATTATCTACAAGAATGTGTCCATGTTCATCTTTATCAGTAATATATTCAGCAATAACATATTTAAGTTCATCTTGAGCTGATAACCAAACAACATCAGAAGAAATGAACCTTTTGACTTTGACTCGAAGATTTTTATCAGATTTGACAATTTTTGCTTGCAAATCCTCAGTCACAAGATCACCACTTTTGGCAATTTTCTTACCTTTATCATCTACCACATCCTCATGAAGCACTCTGGATACAAGCTCTTTGTCACTAACCAATAAATTATCTTTTATGAGAAGATACGGCGTTTCCAAAAATCCAAGAGCATTTACTCTAGAATATATCGCGGCATGAACATTAAGGCCAAAACTAGGACCCTCTGGAGTGTTCACTGGACACAATCGACCATAGTGAGACAAATGCACATCACGAACATCAAAACCAGCTCTTTCACGAGTCAAACCTCCTGGCCCAGAACAGGTCATAAATTGTCTTTGTTCCAATTCAGACAAAAAATTAGTCTGTTCCATAAAGCGAGAAAGTTGTGAAGTATTGAAAAAATCTTCAACCATCGCCGCAAGCGGTCTCATATTCACAAGCTGAGCTGGTGTAAAGTTAGCATCCTCATTAACACTCATCTTATCACGAGAATTCTTTACAACTCTACTCAAACCCGCTTTAAAAGTGTTCCCCAACCATTCACCTACACCCCTCACTCTTCTATTACTTAGTGAATCAATACTATCTGGTTCTTGACCAGCTACAGACATCCTAACCAGCTCCTTGAGTACAGCAATTACTTCATTAATTCCAATAGTTTTTTTATAATCCCAACCTTTGGTATTTTCAGATTTGAATTCTAACCTTGAGTCAAACATATGACGACCAACCTTACCAAAATCATACTTTGAAGGATCCTCGAACATACTAATCAAATACTTCTTACCTTGCTCAATTGAAACAATGTCACCAGGTCTAATCTTTTTGTATATTGAATTAACAGCCTCATCACTATCTAATACACCATCTTTAGCCAAAGTTGCATCTATATAGCTCATGTTCTCAGCAGTATCGACATCCTTAAAAATATCTTTAATTACCTTCTCATCAGTAATTCCGAATAATTTAAGCAATTGAGTTGCTGGAAATTTTTTCTTTCTATCAATCCTAGCATTAATTACACCATCGGCTGTTATTGAAAAATCTATCCAAATACCACGAGCTGGGATCAATTTAGCAGAATATAGATAATCACCTTTAGAAAAATCACGAGTATAAATAACCCCAGGAGATTTGACAATTTGAGATACCACAATCTTTTGCACTCCATTGATAATAAAATTACCTTTTTTACTCATTACTGGAATTTTACCAACAAAAACTCTCTGTGATTTTTTTTCTTTGGTAACCAAATTTTGAACTGTAACATTGATATACAAAGGTGCAGAATAACTAGTACTATTAACCAAAGCCTTATACTCATTCATCTCAGGATCAGACTCCAAATAAAACTCAGGACCCAAATCTACTCTCCATCTACCACCAACAGTGTCTTCAATTGGACTAAACTCAGATAAAATAGATTTGAGATCATTTAACCAAAAGCTCTGATAAGAATCCACCTGCATTGCGTTCAGGTTAGGTACTGGAAAGTCTTGTTTTTTTACACCAAAAGTACTTCTAGTTATTTTTTTTACTGCCATAAAAATTTTTAAATATGTGTTTGCTTATATAAGATAGCTCAAACTATTAGAACACATTGAGTACTTTTTGTCAATACCTAACCATCTAGGTAACCATACTGTCATTCTAGAATTTTATTGAAAGGTTAAGGCAAAAAAAATTCCTCTTGAAATTATCCTAAATATATGCTATAATTAATCTATATAACAAAACATAAAACCATCGTTATGAACCCCACTAATCAAATACAATCGCTCAGTAGCGCCGATAATGAGTTCATTAATAGTCTAGTTAAGGCTATTACGGGTTTGCCTATAGAAAACTTCACTCCAACAAAACAATCTGAAGTTCAAAAACAAGCCTATCTTATCTATCAGAATTTTATTTATAATTACTTTAATCAGAATTTTGACAAAAAAGACTTGCTTAGAATTCAAAATCTTGATAGCGAACCAAACACAATAACCAAATTTCCAGAGCTTAGAAACAAATTTGATCAAGCATACTGGGCGTTTTTAGAGTTTTTAAAATCCAATTCTTCAATCAAATAATTCTATGACTAATTTTGAAAAACAACAAAAAGCCATCCAAGAATCCAAACAAGAAGATTTGAGTCCATACTATAATGTTGTCACAACTGATCAACCATCAATAGAAAATAAAAAATTCTCAGGTCAACTTAATCAATCAATAGAAACTATCTCTAACATCGATCCTATTGATCCAGTGAATCTTTTGAGCCAAAGGGAGCAACAAGAGAATCAAAACAATTCTATCCAAGAGCTTGAGCAACCTCAACAAAAAAATTTAGCTATCAAACTACTTCAAAAAGCACAAAAAAAGTTCAATCAATTATTTCAAATAAGATCCGAACAAGAATGGAAATCTATTGAAACCATTCACAATAAAATGATCAAAAGTGTTATAGATAGATTATCTGTAACCATTAATAACCAAAAAGTTGAAAATGTTTACGAAGATAAACAACTAAGTAAGTTACGTAGCGAAATCAACAAAACAGTTTCTAGTTATTCCCAAACTTTGTATGATTTTCAAGTAGCAGCTGGGGTTATTCAAAAAGGTGATTCTTTTGATATCAACAATACAATGTTTCTTAAAAAACAAGGAGACGACCCCAAACATCCTGGTTACAAAAAAATCAGCTTTTCTGAAGCTGTCCAAAAACAAATAGATTTACTTATAGAAAAATTTCAAGTAGACAGTAATACATCTAATAATATTCAAAAATTCTTGGAACCAGGCCAAAGTGTCAGAGTAAAATCATATCAAGAAACTAACCAAGAAAAATCAACACAAGAAGATAATCAAGACATTGAGTCTGCTACTACAGATGAAGAAACCAGCACACCTACCAACATTGAAATTTCAAACATTTCTGAGATTCCAAAGAATTTGAGTGAACAATCATATATTTCTATTAAAAAAATAATTAATTTTTTGTACAACTCTATAGATAATATTAATGATAATACCAAACTTGATAAAACCTTACAAAGCATCAGATTTAGCATTAATGCACACTTGATAAACGTAACTGAGGGTAGTGCTTTTGATTATATACAAAACTCAGTTATCAAACCTCTAAAAAAACTACAAGATCTTAACAAAGGTACTAATATAAGTAATCCAACAACTATCAAAAACTATCTCAAAATATACGCAAAAAAACTAGAAAAAATTCAAGATCCTACCATCCAAAAAACCCGAGAAAAAAACATAATTAACATAGATGCCATCAAAATTAACAAGCTTATCAATACAACTCAAGAAATTCTTATCAGCCTAAAAACTGACCTCAAAAACTTGAGTCAAACAAATTCGCAAACAGTTGAGCAACTAAAAATACTACAAACAGAATTCACATATTCTACTCAACAAATCACTAATGATGAACAGATTTTTGAAAGATTCAACAAAAAGATTCAACAAATCATAGATAATGGTCAAAAAACCTCTCCAACACTTCTTGCCGTTGATTTATCAATCGCTCACAGTATTTTGAGCAAATCCAAACAAACCCTAAAACCTCAACCCACAATAATCGAATCATCCGAGCCAATCAATCAACCACAAAATAATATTGAAGATCTTAGAGAAGCAATAGTAATTGAAAGTGACTCCCCAAAAAATGAATCAGGTTTTGATGAAAATGTAGTAATGGAATCCGAACTAAACAGCCCACAAACCTCTTATCAAATACAAGAAACTATAAATCCTATAGAAAATCAAGATACTGACAATACTGAGTTCATAGTCGAATCAATTAGGAATAACATCAAGCATATTAATAACGAAATCCAAAACAACAGTCATATATTATATGTTATTTTTCAAGATGAAATTAATCCTGATTTATCCGTAAAATTCAATATTTTAGGAAGAGATATTAACGCTACTCTAAAAAAAGAGCTTGAGACACAAATCATCAGTGACTATAACTACAATCTAGGACAATTTGATACACCAATAGGTCATTATAATTTGGACAATTTAGGAACTAATGATTGGCAACCAAAGGAAATGCAAAGAGTAATAGCAGCCTACGAAAAGTTATCCCAACAATTCACAAAAGAATCATTAGTCGCTTTAGAAATACCTCATTTTGAAACCGACCAAGAAGAACTCCAAGTTAATGCCCAGGACAAATCAGAAGAAGAAGTAACCCAAAGTTTAGCATCGCAAACATCGAAAGAATCTGAAACTCCAGCTAAAGAGTCAATCCAAAAAGATGATACTCCAAATCAAGACAATACTGATGGATCATCAGAAGAAATCGCTCAATCAAAATCAGAATCACCAAAGATTATGAAGAGATCTAATCTAGCCAAAATTCCTGGCAAGCTCGAGAATTTCAAAGCCGAAATGGTAGCTGCACAACAAAGATTAGCAGCCAAAGATATTGATATCAATATTGATGAGCTTGAAAGTAGCATTGCAAGCACACACCAATTCTTAATGGACAAGAGTATCCTTCTAGATTCTGGCAACTATAGAAATGAGTATTTATTAATCCCCAAATTCCAAAAGTTAGCTCAAGAAAACAACTATCAGACTACTGAAAGAGATGGAAAGCGATTCATTAACAAAGAAAAGTATTTTGAACTACAATTAATCGACATGAATAATTATGTTCATTCCCAACAAAACCAAACCTCAAAAACAATTATCAAAAATGTTGAAAGGCCAAAATCAACACAAAAAGAAAAACCAATTACAAATCAATCATCAAATAGCAATTCTAATTCAGGCTTCACTATTGATAATGACGCATTCATGAATGCCTTAAATGGTAATAATGTATCTGATACAGCAGATTATGATGATCTAGATTTTTCTGACTTAGAAGAAGAAATGAATGCAGAAATGAATGGTTAATATTCTATATCTTGTTCTAGACGTAATACAAAACACCTATTATAAAAATTAAACAAAAATAACCACCTGATTTTTCAATCAGGTGGACGAGTAATTTACAGGGAGGGTGATTTAGAAGAAGCCGCCTTGCTTTAACGCTATAGGCTTAAATCCAATTCTGGCTTGAAACTCGCCGCTTTCTACATCTTTCAGAAAGACGATAGTAGCGTTACGCAAGTCCAATGCAGCTTGGTTAGGTACTTCATCTTGAAGCTGAACGAAAGAAACTTCTCGTTGGATTGTTTCCAGTTCTTCAGAGTCACGTCGAATCTTTTGCTCATATTGAACCATTTGATCAACTGTCAATCCTAGTCCCCATCCCCAATCACTTGGTTCTTGCGGATAGATTGAAGAAAGCTCATCAAGAGTAATACCACCTACATTCTTTTCAAAATGTGTGCGATAAAAGCTTTTGATAGCTCCATAAGCCCGACCAGTTGGAACACAAAGGTTCAAAACAGGAACGGTCTTTTTTTGCACTTTGGCTAATGTAGATGTGATGTTATCTGCATCTACGCCAATGTACTTGTTGATACGATTGATAACTCTATCTGGATTGACAGAGCCAAGGTTCGCTTTTAACACAAGAACATGATACCGCTTCTCTCCCACTAAAACATTCTCTTTGAAGAAGGGAATTGCTCCGTAGAGCTTTGACAAGGTTTTGATAGAAGGCTTTTCATCAATAGGTGTTTGTTCCACATCTTGAATATTATCTTCAACAACTTCTTGTACGGTTTCTTCAACAACAGTAGCTTTAGCCATGAGTGTTAGTTCCTCTATATGTCGTAAATTTCGTACTTCTATTATACTGTATTTTAAGGGTTTTGTCAAGGTTATATACCAAAAACACTATTTTTTTCCTCTATTTAATAAGGAAAAGTAATAGTAAATTTTTATAATAAAATATTAATAAAAATAATTAAGAAAAACACCATAAATACTAATTGGGAAAGCTTGACAAAAGAGTTTTATTAAGATATTATTCGACCAAGAAAATTCTAGGATTATAGAGGTCTGATAATGTTTGATTTAACTGAAGCTATGACAACAACACTCCAAAATAATAATAATGGAGTTAAGTCAACAAATAGTACTCAGTCAACTAACACAATTATGCTCGTTCTCAATTTTATGGGTAAGGGATTCAAAGAATGGCTCTTAGAAAAACATCCAGAACAATTACGTCCCGAAGATTTTTTTCATTCTGAGAAGAACGGTAAAACAATTGTTCCAATTAGTGAATCTGGTGCTATTCCTGACTGTGTTCACAAAATAAGAATACAAGGATATCAGATATCAGATTTCACGATTTTATGTGGAGAAATTGAAGAGAAGGATGGTAGACTTGTCACCAAAAACAAAACGATTATTCGTTTGGTCAAAGACGACAACCCAAAACTTCAAACCTTTTTGGCACACCAATCTTTATAAGTGTATCCAAAAAACAGGAGTTTATATCAACCAATACCAAGGTGAAGATGAAGTCAATATCTCAGCTTTCAAACTATGCCGAGATCGAGACGATATCTCCGACAAAAACATTCAATATCTCGATATCAATCAGGATCAGATATTATACTAACACAACAAAACAGCACTGTAATTACAGTGCTGTTAATTTTTTACCATTGAACAAATCTTGTAAGTTTAGAATGAAAAAATCAGCACCTTTTACAGTGCTGACTATAATTAAATTATCTGCTTAGAACCATAGAATTTCTTGCAAATGATTCTAAAAATGCTTTCGCGTCTAGTGGTTCTATGTTAGCGATACCATTCTTAGCAATATATTCAAAATCACCTTCTGCATATAAAGAAAAAGGGATTTTTTCATACTTCCTATAAGAATAGTGACAGTCGCCAAATCTCCACTCATCCATTTTAAAATAAAACGGAGGCTGCATAAACAAAAAAGTAATATGGGGATACTCTTTTTCTTGTCCATCTCTTCTAACTAATAGCATTTTAGATTCAGTTTTCTTACTCAACTTAAATTCTAACTGTGGAAAATTATCTAATTTTAACCACTCAGAATGTTCAACTAACTCGCCAATAACGGAGTGGTAACTTTCGTTACAAAACTGAACCATCATACTAATAATCTGAATGATAAGTTCTGGAGTTACCATTTGACTCAGACCTCAATGATATAGATTTTTCATCCCTAATTCTACCTCAAAAACACTCTTTTGTCAAGGGTTGACAGGGTTGAGATTTTCTGGTTATATGCTACTCAAATGACTAATCAATCTATTCCTGGACTTAATAGAATCAAAAATATTTTATCGCAAGAATTTCCATATGAGTGGACCCAACCACCTGATGTTACCAAAGGGGTCTTAACCACCAATCAAGCTTTTGTAATTGCCAAAGATACTGGAGTAAGTCCAGTTGAGGCAGCCAAACAAATTCAAACAAAACTTCAGGATTTTATTAATACCAATAACCTTATTCTCGATGTCAAAACCATCGGACCTTATGTCAATATCGTTCTTAGTAATAACTATCTTCAAAACTTTTTTGTAAACAGCCAAAGCGAAATTCAACTCACACCAAAACCCCCAACTTTTTTAGAATATTTTAGTCCCAATGTTGGCAAAAGGATGCACATAGGTCATATGCGTTCAGCTAATATTGGTGAGGCTATGAGAAGAATTTGCTCCCTCTCTTCCACCGTGATTACCAACAATCATTTGGCTGACTGGGGCGTTCAATTTGGGATATTAATCTACGGAGTGCTCAATCTGCCCCAGCTCAAGTTAGGCTTCACCAAAATTGATTGGGAAAAAGATGATAATTCAACTATCGTTGAGAAACTTCACAAAGTCTATGTAGCCACCAATTCACTCATTGACAACGACGAATCAATCCGAGACAGCGCCAAAGAAATCACCACCACTTTAGAAAAAAATATCACTCAAGAAAAAAACAATAACTCTGAGATTTATTCAATTTGGTACAATATTATTGCAGCCACTAATCTCAACTACTCTGCTGCCGAAAGCTACTTTAATCTCAACCAAACATCTAATACCACTATTGAAAATATATCCACTGAGGTTGCTCAAAACCTTCAAGATAAATTTGGTGTGTGGCAAATCAACACCTCTCACAAACCTGGGCAATTTGATTTGGTAATCGGAGAAAGTTTTTACCAGCACTTTTTGGATGAAATCCATTATTGGGTTCAAGAAGGAATTGCTATACAAGAAGGAGAATCGATATATATTGATTTGGAGCAGTACAATCTTGGTCGATGTTACTTAATCACTTCTCAAGGGTATTCAATCTACGCAGCTCGTGACATTTTGGCTCGATTTGTATGGGCAGGATTATTTCAAACCCCATCAGTTGCCACATTTGCTGACAATAGACAAAACCATTCGTTCAAACAAGTATTTACTTGTATCCAATTAATTATCGACTCCAAGATTTATCAAAAAAAGAATTTTGCTACGCTCACCAAAGATCAAACCTCCAAAGCTCTTAGCATACTCTCAGCCAATCTTCCAAGACACATTTCTTTTGGTTTTATTTCTCTACCAGAAGGTACGATGAGCTCTCGCAAAGGTAACGTGGTTTTGCTTCAAGATTTTATCAAGAGTATTGAAACCCAAGTCAAAGCTAATCTCGAGACCAAGTCCAAAAAAGAGCTACGATCAATTGCCGATAATCAAAAAATCCAAAAAATCTCCACTGCTGTTATCAAGTGGTATGACCTTTCAAGAGATAGAGAGCAAGATTATGTCTTTGATATCAACCAAGCTGTACAATTCGAAGGTAACACTGGAATCTACCAACTCTACACCATAGCTAGGCTCAAGAACATCCTTCGCAAGAATGAGACCACAGCTCAATTGGTGTCAAACTCCATCAACCTACTAAATAAAAGTGAATTAGAAATTCTTCAAAAAATGACCACTCTTGAGCTTATTCTAGAAAATATCACTGAGAATTACAAACCTCACCACCTATGTAATTATTTGTCTGAGTTCACTTCAATGATCAACAGTTGGTACGCCAAATACTCTGTTGCAACCGAAGAAAATGATTCCAGAAGAGATACCCTACTTCATATGGTCAACAAAATAATCAGTCAATTAGAATTCTCATTAGACCTTCTAGGTATTGAAGTTGTCCAAAGTCTATAAACAAAAATTACTTAGTATATTTATCTTCTACTTGAAACCATATATACAAACTTATCAGACCTAAAATTATTGTTCTAAATATACCAAAAATACTAAAGCTCAATAATCCAACAATTATGTTCAAAAGAATCAAATAAAATATCAGCCTCCAAGCACCTTGATATTTTCTAAACAAACCCCTACTAGCTAGAAGCATCAAAACCAGATTAATAACTGTTATTAAATATATCAACATCAAGAATGGAAAAGCCAAACCTGCAGTTGGTATAAAAAAGCTTACCAAACCAACCAAAGCAAAAGAAGGTATAATTCTTGAAACCATCATTAATATTGCAAATATATTTAAATAAGGTGCTAAGATAACCACCCAATCAGCAATATTATCAGGGAGAGGTGGTGCTTGTCTAACCAAGTATTCAAAACAAAAATCTTCTATCCAAACAAAAATATTTTTTTATCCCCTCGCTTGTGTGAGCGTCTTTCTGATCTATTCTTCTTTGATTTTTCTTCTTTTTCTTCCACATATAAGGAAGTTTTGTGTCTAGGTTTTACCATATTCCTAATTATTTAATCTATATTCTAAGATGTCAACCTTGACAATTGCTTAACAGAGAGATATTGTTAAATATAATTATAAGATTATGGTTGAAACAAATTTTCAAAAAATTAATAAAGACTCAACAGGACAAAGTTTGACAGTAGGCGGGTTCACCCACACAATCAGAGATCATGGTGGTCTTATTTTTATTGATCTTCGTTCTCAAACAGAGCTATTGCAATGTCTAATTGATCAAAAGAATAATTCCAAGCTTTTTGAACTTGCTCAAAATATCCACCCAGAATATGTATTACAAATCACCGGCATCATCAGACAAAGAGAGTCAAAACTAATCAATCCAAATATTCCTACAGGTGAAGTTGAGCTAATTGCTAATCAAATAAAAATTATTTCAACAGCCAAAACTTTACCGTTTTCAATTCATGAAGAAAAAGGTGCTGGCACCACCAACGAAGATCTAAGATTAAAATATAGGTACCTTGACTTTAGGCGCAAACAACTCAAACACACAATTACCACAAGACACCAATTTTTGATGTCCATTCGTAATTGGTTCAATGATAGAAATTTTATCGAAATCCCCACACCTATTCTTGCTAATTCTTCACCTGAAGGTGCTCGTGATTATCTTGTTCCTTCTAGGCTTCACCAAGGTAAATTCTACGCTCTTCCTCAATCTCCGCAACAATTTAAACAACTTTTGATGGTTGGAGGTTTCAACAAATATTTCCAAATTGCTCCTTGCTTCCGAGATGAGGATCCTCGAAGTGATAGGCTAATTGGAGATTTTTATCATATAGATAGTGAAATTGCTTGGGCTGATGAAGACTCAATATTTGAAATCTGCAATCAACTTATCAATGAAGTTTTTTCCAAATACACTAACAAAGAGTTGATGGATGACAGGATGATAAAAATAACCTACGACGAAGCAATCCACAAATATGGTAGTGATAAGCCAGATCTTCGCTATGACTTACCTTGGATAAATGTTAAAGATTTGTTTGTCGATTCAGGGTTCAAAGTTTTTGCAGATCTAGCAACTCAAGAAAACTCTCGCATTCAAGCTTTGGTTATCAAAAATTCTAATAATCAATTCACAAGAAGTGATCTAGATAAAATTCAAGACATGGGCAAGCAATTTGAATTACCAGGAGTTGCATATATCCAGTATGGAGAAGATGGGCCAAAATCTCCTATTTTTAAATTCTTGGGAAAAGATGAAGAAGAAATCAGTCAAAAAATTAACGAAATAGTTCAAAAACTTGAGCTAACCAAAAACGATTTAGTACTTTTTGTGGCTAATCAAAACAAAGAAATTGTCCAAAAAGCCACAGGTAAAATCCGAACCCACATAGCTCAAAAACTCAATCTAATTAATGACAACTTGCTTAGGTTTGTATGGATTCACGATTTTCCTTTTTTTGAAATGGATGAGGAAAAAAATATCAACTTTGCTCACAATCCTTTTGGACTTTGCCAAGGAGGAATTGAGGCTATTAAAAAAGCCAAAAAGCAAGACAAAGAAGCTTTGTTAGAACTAAAAGCTCATCAATATGATATTGCTGTAAATGGATTTGAAGTACTTTCTGGAGGTGTTCGCAATCCAGATCCAAAAGCTTTGATTGAAGTTTTTAATTTGGTTGGTTATTCTACTACAGAAGTACAAAATCAGTTTGGACACATGCTAGAAGCTTACGAATATGGAGCACCAAATCACGCTGGTTTTGCTTGGGGTATTCCAAGATTATTAATGGTGTTATTAGGTGAAGAAAATGTTCGTGAAGTTGTTCCCTTCCCCAAAAATGGCTCTGGTATTGACCCATTAACGAATAGCCCAAGTGAAATCAAAGAAACCCAGCTCAAAGAAATAGGATTAAAAATTGACTTTGATTAATATACAAAAATCAACCACCCCGCCGCAAGCAACGAGGTATGGAAGTTAGCTTAGTGTAGTTTATTGGTTAAAATAGTTCTTCTGAAAGTTGTTGTTCATGAAGTTTAGTGTATTTGTTTTCTTCTTTTCCTTGATTTTTTACATAGTTTGCTATAGTATTTTCTCCACCATATTTTGATACTGTATTGACAAAGTATCCGTCA
>JAAUSE010000047.1 GCA_012031925.1 Candidatus Altimarinota bacterium | reverse complement strand
CAAGAATCTTTAGTTTTTGGCTGTAATCATACATAATTCTGGGGTGATATTTCTCTTAGTTGTTTTAGCTATGAGTTCATAGCATATTTAGATCATCTTTTCCAGAATGTGTTTGAGCGAGTGCAAAGTGATTCATTACCTAAATGATGTAATGAGGAAAAGCTGGGTATTTAAATACCCATTTGAGCCCTAATTTATCAAGACGAGAGTGTCCGATATGCTCGTTTCCAAAACCAAAGTTTATATGAAGTAAATCTTCATGTAGCACACGTACTACAGGCAAATCTAGATTATTTTTTGGTTTGTGAAGATTTATGATGATCGGATCGAAACGTTGATATGGATCGTTGATAACAACTGGTGCAACATCTGTTACCTCAGCATCATAAAACTGCCATAGGCGTTCTTGATTTTCTGTAAAATAATACAACCTTCCATGATCCTCAACTTCAACTACATCTTCAGGTAGAATTGGATGACAATTTTCTGAGTGTAGTAAGCTGTGCATTGTGATCTCTACTTCCTGACATGCCTTGTGAGCTGCTTTGAGATAATCTGGATTTGCACTAGATCCACGAACAAACATTGGATAATGTTCACCGTGAATCACAGCAACAATTACTGGTACTGAATCCAAAGTAAAATTATAGAATTCCAGCTTTCTTCCTAATTTTTCCCAAAATTCCGCCTTAGAGAGCAGATATGGATCAAGTAGGTTGGTGGAAAGTCTTTTGACTTTACATTGAGAATACCAAGAAACCATGATAGCATCACGTTCAATTAGTTCCATGAGTGCTGCAAAAACAGCATTTTCAAGAGTCTGTCCGGTAGCTACACCATTTGAACTAACTCCAAAACATGGGGTATAGTCTTTTGGTAGTGGGTAGTAGACGCAATCAATGGGAATCCAAATTGAATCATTAGTGTTTAACCGATATCCTTTTACCCATCTACGTTCAAGATTTACACTAAATTCTACAAATCCAACCGAATCTAGATACTCTTTTTTCAATGGAAAGTAGAGTGATGGGTTGTACCATTTGCCACTCAGCTCCCTTGCCTTTGCAGTAATTGTGTTAGTAATGTTTCCACTACAAATTCGCTCATGCATTTCAGCCATGGCTTTAAGTTGACTGATTTCTCGAGAGTAAGACACCCCATTTGCATATGCGGATAGGTTGTCTCTATAACAAAATTTTACAGATGTTCCCCAATAACCCATTCTGTTACCCTCACAGGTTAATTGACGAATTTGTAAATCGCTATTTTGTATTTCTCCACCAAGATAATCTATTTGATGTTGAGTTTTAGTATTTACAACTTCAGTTTCATCACTAGTACAAATCTCTCCGATTCTCAAAACCCCAACAACCTCATAATTAGAAGGTAGCTCGAGCATCTGAGATAAGATATTTTCATCATAAGCACCATATTGACAAATTCCAAGATTTTGTTCTGAACAAGATAAATAGGCATTTTGTACTACCATACCTGCCTCTTGCATCGTAAACCTATATCCTCGATTGAAATACTTTTGACTATGAATACCTAAATTAGCGACGATAAAGATAATGATACCTGAATCTAGATCAGTTTCATTGCTCATTGCGTTAATCAGATACTCTATCAAAAGTGTTTTTTGTGGAATGGCTTTATGACTTTGGTTATGATATTTGTATGTACCTTTTGGTAATATTTCCGTGTCATAAAATGTGTGAAAATACAAACTAAGTGGATACAACCCACCAGCAGAAGCGTGAGTTTTTATTCCTTCTACTTCTGTCATTGAGTAAAGTATTTTAGCGAGCTTTTTAAAAGCGATTGGCGATTTCTCCAAATATCTAACCGATTTGCGTTTTTCCAAAATTTCACTCAACTCTGATTTATCAGGTCTGGGTAAGCTTACACCTTCTTTTCAATCTCTGAGTTAAGATTGTAACTTACTTGCTCCCAAGAGATGAATTGATCAGGATACTGAGATACCTTGTGAAACCATTTGTACAATTCTCTTGAATCATATACAATGTGGTTTTTTAATAGCCAAGTTATGATTTCGAGTACTTCTTTTTCAGAAGATTTAGAAACTTTTTGGATGATCTGCACAACTGTATTTTCGTTATTCAGAAGAGATAAAACTTCAATAATTTGCTCAACGTGCTGGCTTTGTGTGACTTTTTCTTTCAGTGTGTAAATAATTAACACACCATTTTCTTCCATGTAGTTTGCAACTACAACCAACTGTAAATGTAACATTTCTTTACTCCAATTTTAACAAGAAACTAGGTAGTTATATCATATATTAAGTATAAAGTCAAATAGCCTTCAGAAACTCACTCGAAATATCTTCCACACGTAATTTCATAATCTCCGACCAAGACATATCTGGGTTCTTTTCGCAAAAAGCCTTCACCATCTGATACCCTATAGAATAACCAATCCAATGGGGGTATTCACTTTTTGGATTGGTAAATACATCTCCATAAATTCCAACGGGTAATTTAGATGTTTCTTCATAAATATATCCCTTTTCATCTAAAATATGAAACCATTTTTTACACTCTTCCAGATTATTTTTCAAAGACCAAGGAGCAGACTTACCTCCTACCAGATCTTCCCGAAAATGTTCAGCCAGTCCTTCGCCGACAAATCCATCAATCAGTCTATTCCATTTTGTATGTCTCCAAAATATTGAGTGATTAAATTCATGGACGACAGTTTCTTCGAGTGCAGTTGCAAAATCATTATCTAGCACTACAAAAAGAATTAGTATATTATTGGTAGGCGTGAATCCACTAACACCATTCATAGACTCTTTTACAAAAGCATTTTGTGTTGGATACACAAAGATTTGATTTATTTCATTTGGGATTGTTTTTAAGCAAATATCCAAGGAATCTCGTATGGTCTGTACAACCAAAGGGGTTACATCCATTTCAGGAAAAGTTGTGACTGCGTTTTTATCTATACTCCATCCTAAATATTTAATAAAATCATCTGCGTCTTTAAACCCAACATGATTGTTTGTAATTTCTAAATAGTCAGTAAATCGTTGTTTTAGTAATTCTGGAATTTTACCGTTCCAATATGATGCAGTCAGATACGTTTTAATCAAGATAGTATTTTTATTACTTTGATACATATTGATTATAATCAATATACAATTTTTGTATTTTGTAAACTATAATTTTTATTCATTATCAAGTAATTTTCGCACATTCACCCAAACCTATCAAGCCCCACTATCACCTATCCTTGACAAACAAGGTATAAACCCTCACATTTTCAATGTATGTATTTTCCAATTACGTACAATAATTGCTATTAGATTTGTAATTCTTAGGTGGTTCTATTCCCCATTTTTAGTAAATAAATATAAGTCTTGAAACTGATTTCAAAATTAAAGTAAATCTACTAAAAAATATGAATTTGTTGATTATACAAACTATAGACTGGTTGATGGATTATTAATCTAATTGTCAAGCCCTCGAAAAACTAGACACTTTTGTCTCTTCTTCTAATCTAAGTCTTTTTAGCTCTTTTTGTCTGAATAATACTGGTGTATCTCGTATTGTTGTATGAATACGTTTGTTGTTGTAGTAATGTAGTTGTAATATGATAGCTTCAATAGCTTCAATCTCAGTTTTGAATCTATTAAGATTACCTAATTCATATCTATACTTACCATAAAATGATTCTTGATAACCATTTTCCCATGGAGATGATTTCTTACTCATAGAACAGATTATGTTGTTGTCTTGAAGGTATTGTTGGTAACTTTCTGCCTTGTACTCACTTCCTTGATCACTGTGGTGAATCATTGGGTGACCACGCCCACTTGTAGCCATCTTGAGAGCAGCTAAGGTCATCTCAGTTGTGTGTCTTTTGGAAATATGGAAGCCTAGTATTTCTTTGGTATAGGTATCAATAACTGTAGATAAGTACAAAAATGAATATCTGTATGGTAGATAAGTAAAATCAGTTGACCAGGCTTGATTAGGTTTGGTTAATTTATTGTCTTGGATAAATATTTTTAATTGATTAGTAAATATTGATGATGGTTTGAGTAGATCATCTTTTTTGACTATATATCTTAATTTTTTGTAGATAGGAAATATATTGTATTTTCTCATAATCCTTCTTGCTTTGTTGTCACTAAAGCCAAAGTAAATAGCTACTCTCCTGTAACCATAGAAGGGATTGTCTTTGAGGAGGTTTTTGATTTCACCACCAATAATCTTATCTGAGACCTCTTTGATTTGTCTTACATACAAAGTAGTTCGATTTAGATTCAGTAGCTTGGATAGTAGAGTTTTGTTTGTATCAGGGTTATCTCTAATACAGACCCTAGCTAAATTTAATCTATCTGGTTTAGGAAGCTTAGATTATTCAAAGCAACTGATCTTTTTTTTGTTAAGCTTATCAACATCAATTGTAAGTCTACCTATCAAGTCTATGAGTTCTTGTTTGTCTCGTTTGAGCCTAGTGTTTTCAAGAAGGAGTTTTTGTTTGTCAGTGTCTATGCCT
>JAAUSE010000024.1 GCA_012031925.1 Candidatus Altimarinota bacterium | reverse complement strand
AAGTGGCTGTAGTTCCATCATCCGTGCAGTTTCCTCCAACTACAGCATTACCTATTCCTAATTTGAAGTTATCATCTACTCTAGTATCTACTGGAAGAGTGAAAGTACAAGTTGTTGTGTTGAGGGCTATGCCATCGTTGCAGGAGATGGTTAGGGATGGAATTTGAGCTGTAGTGAGGGGATCTACGATGTCTGCCAAAAAAGTAGTGCCACTATCACTAACTCCAAACTTTGTAAGGTTAGAAACATAAGGCACCTGAGTTGGAGTCAAACTTGTTGGTGAAGTCCATGAGTAAAGATTATTGTCTGTACCAATGTAATAATCACCTTCAAATTGGCTAACAGGAACAGTGAGAGGTATTTGAATTGGTGATAAAGATCCTGAACTATTTCCATCTCCTAAGGGATCCGTACCCCAAGCCCAGACAGTTCCATCGTTAGCTAAAGCTCTTACAATTGTTTTTTCTGTATTGGAAACAATTTTGGTAATATTACTCAAACCAATTGAAGTTAATAAGGCATGATCAGTGGTGAGTGTTCCATTACCTAAGACCCCTGACTCAGAGTTCCCTGCAGTTTGAACTTGTCCAGTAGAAGTAACTATAATCAATACATCATGTGGTGCACTATGTCTTTCCCAATCTACAGCAACCCCTGAGTTAGCCATAAGCAAAGGAGTTGGGTGATTTAAACCTGGGCCTAACAAGTCAAAATACCCAAGACCCCAACAATAGAGCTGAAGTGAGTTATTGAGAGCACAAAAATCTTTAGCTTTAGTCACAGGACCTCCAGGAATTGCAGCTACAACAGGTGTTGGGTGGTGTGTAATTGTGCTAGTTCCATCTCCTTTATCACCATTTTCATCCCTTCCCCAACCATACAAATTTCCATTAGAGGCTAATGCAAATGATGAATAAAGTCCACTGGTATGAATACTATCGATAGTAGGCAGTCCAATGACTTGACTAGGATTAAAATCAACATTAAAACTCAAAGCTCCATTACCTTTACTACCTTGGCTGTTAGCACTGTAACTAAATACAACACCATCGTTTCTTAATGCCACAGTATTTTCAAGATAGTTTGAAACAGATGTATAAGTATTGTCAAAGGCTGTTATTGAAGGTATTATGGGGCTGGTTCTAATAGTTCCATTGTAACCCAAATTGTTAAATCGATTAGCTCCCCATACTTTTACAATACCATCAGTTTTTAAAACAAATGTCGAATACAGACTAGTTTTGACAACGCTTGGAGTA
The DNA here is from genome assembly GCA_012031925.1 of Candidatus Altimarinota bacterium. Lineage (GTDB taxonomy): Bacteria > Patescibacteriota > JACMRA01 > JACMRA01 > JACMRA01 > JAAUSE01. The sequence continues at coordinate 19,390 of JAAUSE010000024.1, read as the reverse complement.
CCACCTACCAAGGAAGTAAGATTTTTGAAACCAAATCCAGCTGGCTCATATACACCATCTCCATCTTGAGCGTAAGCATCAGATCCGTTTAGGTGAAATGTATTAGTATTAGTTAATACTAATGAGTTTGCTAATGAACCTCCAATATCCTTAATGTTACTCAATGTATCAACTCTACAAGGATATGCTCTATTAGAACCTATATTAACAGATCCAAAGCAAGTAGCAGGAGGTAGGGTGGTATATAGACCACCTTGCCCACCAGATACATGATCTCCCCAGTAATATGCATTGTTGGATGTATCAATTGCAAACATTGATAATGAAGATTCATCAGAATTGCCCAGCTTTAAATAAACATGTGAACCAGCTACACTTACTGGAATTGAAGAAAAACTAATCGAAGTGTTGTTACCTAACTGACCACGAGAATTATCTCCAAAAGTTGATGCTCTTCCATCTGATCCTAAAAATATAGAAAAATCTTCACCAGCCTCAACATCTAAAGCTCCAAGTATACTTGGAAGTTGAACAGGGATTGAAGTATCGTTCGTATTTCCATTACCAAGTTGACCGAATGAATTTTTGCCCCAAGTCCAGATTGTTCCATCGTTTTTGAGAGCAATGTTATGAGCTTCACCTGCTTCAACTTTGGTGATTCCTGATAAAGACGGCACTTGTTGAGGTGTTGAATTGGCTAAGTTTGTTGTTGTATATCCAAGTTGACCTCGAGAATTATCTCCCCATGTCCAAACAGATCCATCGCCTGCAACCGCAACACTATGACTTTAACCAGCAGATATATACACAATATTTGTTAGACCAGGTACTTGAGCGGTTGAACTAAGAGCAGAGGTTGGAGAATGACCAAGTTGACCACTAGTATTTAGTCCAGTTGACCAAACAGTGTTATCGTTTTTTAGCAAAAGTGTGTGAAATTCTGAGGCATCTATATTGATTCCACCAGAAAAATTTTCCAAATCTCGAGGCTAGATTTCAAATGAATAATCACCAAATCCGAGGTATTCGGCCCTACCACCAACATTCATCCAAACATCATCTGCAGCATGTGTGTTGAGACTGGATATTACAAAAGATGACAATAACAAAAAAACCAGCATCATTCTTGGTTTTAATACTTGACTAACCAAATCCACAAAGTTATTGATTTTCATACAAAGATTTTTTTCAACTCTGAACAAATTCTAAATCCTTGTCAAAATAATATTTCTAATGAAGAACAGCTTGACAGTTTTAGCCAAATTGCTCTTGATTATTTGTATATAATGACTCAGGGAATCAATTTTGAAAGACATAGAAACTCAGGTGAAATTACCAAAAAAATCCACCCTAACCTTCGATTCGAGATCAGAGAATATATTTTTTATTTTCTCAAAGTCTTTGTCCTAGTTGCAATAGTTTTTACCTTCATAAGAACCAGTGTATTTTATCCAACTAGTGTTGATGGAATATCCATGAACCCAACCCTCAATCAAAATGATATCATATATATAGACTTGTTCACCTCAAAATTCTCTGACTACAAAAGAGGAGATGTTGTGATTGTTAGACCCCCAGAAATTTTTGAAAGAACTGGTGAACTTTACATCAAAAGAGTAATTGGACTTCCTGGTGAAAAAGTTGGTTTTGATAATGGGCAAGTACAAATATACAATGATAATTATCCTAATGGTATTGTTTTGAATGAATCTTATATAACTGATGACATCCAAACTTTTCCTGGAACAAGTGCACAAGGAACTTCTCAAATCTCTAACAAACTTGACTCAAATGAATATTATTTGATGGGTGATAATCGTCCTAACAGTGTTGATTCAAGAAGTTTTGGAGTAGTCAAAAAAAATCTAATTATTGGAAAAGGTTTTTATCAAAACTCTGAAAAATTTGAGGATAAATTCATTGAATTACCCAAATACAACATAAACAATTAAATATGGCTATTAAGGTAATTAAAGATAAGCGGATTTGGAAAAGGTTTATTAATTCACTAAACCATAATACATTTCTACACTCACAAGGTTGGGTAGATTTTAACCAAGCTTACAATCATAAGACTTTTCAACTAGGTCTATATCAAAAGAAAAAACTAACATCTGTAACTCTAGTCTTACTAATCAATGCCAAAAGAGGTAAGTTCCTTTTTGTTCCTCATGGTCCTCAAGGAATTATAAACAACTCAACTCTCAAAAGCTGGACTAAATACTTAACCAAATTAGCCAAACAAGAAAAATGCTCTTTCTTTAGAATCTCTCCAATACTTGAAAACTATCCAGCCAACCTCCAACTCTTCAAAAAAAATGGATATAAAAACTCACCTATACACATGCATGCTGAACATACAACTGTTGTGGATCTAAGACCAAATGAGCATGATATTTTGCTAAATATGCGCAAAACCACTCGTCAAATGATCTCCAAAGGTAATAAGCTAATTGAATCCAATGATGTAGTTATCAAAAAACACCAATCAATCAATAACAAACTATACTCAGTGTATCAATCCACCACCAAAAGAGGGGGGTTTGTTGCTTTCACACAAGATTACATCAACCAAGAATACAAATCTTTCTCCAAGCATGAAAGTTGCTATATTCTATCAGTAGAACACAACAAGCAAATATTATCATGGGGATTTTTTATTCTTACCAAAAAAGATGCTTCTATCATCAAGGTGCCAACATACTTCACAAAAAAATCCCAGCTTCATATATTTCTCACTGGCAAGGAATGATGTTAGCCAAAAAACATGGCTGCATTAGCTATGACTTTTGGGGTGTTGCTCCCAAAGATCAACCCAAGCACCCATGGGCCAACATTAGCCTCTTCAAAAGAGGTTTTGGAGGTAAGGAAGTTAATCTAGTTCCTGCTCAAGATTATATAATTAGCTGGAAATATTGGCCAACCTATTTATTTGAATTGTTTAGAGCAAAAAAAGAGGATTCTAAAGCGACTAATTTTGAAAGCTTTTCATAGTAAAGTCGTCTCAAAAATTAGTAAAGACAAAGTTAGTTTTGGAGATGTTATATTACCGTGAATGTGATCACAGAGTTATAAGTATCTGCAGGAGTAAAAGCCGGAACGATTAGATCAAAAACATCATCGATTTGGTAAGTACCTGTTCCATTACCACTACTAGCTTCCATTACAGTAAAAGGATCACTGATACTAGTAACTGTTTTTTGAGATCCTGGAGTAAGACCAGACGTTTGACCAGAAATAACATTAATTGATTGAGGTGTAGATGTAAAAGCATCAGCAATTGGAATTGTGTTTGAAGCTATAGATTCAAAATTATCCACAGTTGCTGTTACAGAAAATCCAGGAGATCCAACTCTAGTATCAATTACTTCAACATAAGAAAGTGTCACTGAAGCTGTTTGATCTATTGAACTAGTTGCTTGTGAAGGAAAAGTCAAACTTGACGGTACATTAAGATCGATTTCACCATTAGAATAACCAAACAAAGGTGTTTGAATACCACTACCTGAATCTATAGTGTATGTAGCTGTCTCAGATCCAGTTGTCAAAAATGGTGTTGGAGGTGTAGTAACTCTAACTAAGTAGCTTTGTCCATCAGCCAAGGGCTCAAAACAAGTATTTTCTCCACCATCAGTTTCTATTGTATAATAAATAGTTGTCTCGCTAGGATCACTTAATGTAACAGTTATTCCCTCCAAAGTAGCGTCACCTGAATCTCTAATCCCATCTTGATTATCATCACTAAAAACTATTGGACAAATTCTAGCGTTAAAATTACAACTGAAATCCTGGTCTGTTCTAAGCTCAGCATCACTAACTTCCAAATCCAATTGATTATCAGTTGGTTGAAGGTTATCACAAGTTTCTTGAGAGCTACCAATAATTGAAATCATCACAAAACCCATCAAAAAAAGTTGACTAATAAAAATCACCAACACTACTCTACTCAAAGTCGCTCTAAACATTATATTTACTTATAATAAAAGTATACCTAGGCTTTTAAATTTTGACAAATAAATCCTAATTATTTCTTTGCAAAAAAAAGTCTCAAAATTAATTGAGACCACGGACTATACAAATGTGATTAATATCAAATCTGATTTGCTTGAAACACATAATATTTTGGACTCTGATAACCGAAATTCCATAGTATCTTCACTACAACCCATCCTGAACTCAATAAGCTCATCCAAATCACCATTAAAAATTGTCCATAAAATACTTTGTAGTTATTGATATTAACTATTGCTGATACTTGATTGTACAAATCAGCATATTCACTACAGTTGTTAAGCAACAAACAAAACTTTTTTATCAAATCCCTAGCCTTATCATAATCCTGGCAAATAGACATTTTATTCCTCCAATATACTAATTACAGTAATCAAGTAAACTTAATAACAATTGTCAACTATTCCAAAATTCCACTTCCAAATTTTTCTTGCAAAACCTCAGGAACATTCGCAGAACCATCTTGGTTTTGAAATTGCTCTATAATGGCAAACAAAGTTCTATTAGTTACTCCAGTACAGTTCAAAGAATGAGCTAGAGCTACTTCACCATCTTCATTAACCCACTTGATTCCAAGATTACGTGTTTGGTAATCAGTGCAATTTGAAGAGCTACAAACTTCACGATATTTTTGTTGAGCCGGGAACCAAGCCTCAATGTCAATCATCCTATGATTTTTCATTGATTGATCGCCCGTACATACTTCCAAATAATGATAATGAAGTCCCAACTGACTAACTATTTCGCTAAAAATATTAGTAAGCAACTCAAATACTTGTGAAGATTTTTTTGGATTGCAAATCGCTACCATTTCAATTTTTGGGAATTGATGAACTCTTATTCCACCTTGTGTATCTTTACCATGACTACCAGCCTCTCTTCGAAAACAATCAGTTCTAGCCATCAATAATTTGGGCTTGATTTGATTCAAAGTTTCTTGATTGTATAAAAACATTAACGAAGGCTCAGAAGAGCCCACCAAATAAAGATTATCCTCATCTAGATTGACTGTATAATAATCATTTTTTGAGCTAGGAAAAAAGCCAGTTCCATACATTACTTTTTCATTGACCATAATTGGTGGGATCACATATTCAAAACCTTTTGACTCAATTTTTTCTTGCACCCAATCAAACAGGACCCTTTGTAGTTTAGCTAATTGACCAGTCATATAATATCCACGAGATCCAACAGCTTCTACTCCTTTTTCTCCTTTATAATCTCTCACAAAAACTGGCAAATCATAATAATTTTTTACCTCATAACCAAAGTCAGGTTTGGCACCAAAGACTTCTGACACAATATTATCTTCATCAGATTTTCCAATAGGAATACCGTCCCAAGTTAGATTTGGAATTTGTACAAAAGTTCTTTACACTCAGTCTCCAAACTCTCTAATTCAAGTTCAAGATTTTTTTGTCTCTCTCCAATCTGCTTCATCTCTTCAATAGCTTCGAATTTGGCTTGACCTGCTAACTGTAAAACCTTTCTGTTAAACTGATTTTTTTGACCTCTAATTGCATCAACCTGAATTTTAAGTTGATTTTTATGTTGATAAACGCTAGCTAGCTTCTTTGCCAAACCCTTCTCCATAAATCTAATTTCTAACTCTCTTTCATACCTATCAAGATTCTCAACCAAATGTTTTATATCGACCATAAATGCAAAATAATAATACAATCAAAGATCAAATCACCAAAAAAGTCAAATTAGATATATAACTAAAACAAATATTCTGTACAAAATAAAATTAATCATTCAAATTCATTTTAAATGTCCAAAATTCATATCAAAAAAGATCATGCCCTCAAATGGCAATTATTGTTTTGGGCAATCTTAGCAACAATCTATATTATTGCTCTTAGTCTTGAACACCCCACAGCACAATATTTTTTGGCTGGTGTCATAGGCTCAGTTTACTATATAATCTCCAGACTTATCTTTGGAAAACATAGGTTATGGCAAAATTTTATCTCAGCTATCTTATTAGTAATCATTCTTGATTGTTTGCTTCCAATTCTTCGAGGAACTAATCCAATGATTTCATTGTACTTATTTATGAACCATTTTCCAATTATTGTTATAATGTTTTTAATTGATTTTTTTGTAGAAGAGACCTTAGAAATAATTGAAGAAGTTGAAGAAAAAGTGTATAAAAAAAACCATCTTAAAGACTAGAGCTACCTACTTATAACAAAGTAACTATTTCTTCTTTGGTTTCTATCATCATCCATATAAAAATCTAAAACCTGAAATCCATGACCCAAATAGCCAAGAATCTCTTCTTTGCTAAAACATCTTGAGAACCTAGTAGAATATTCTTCTTTATCCCAAATCAAAATATTCTCATTTTTCCCAAGGTTTACCTGAAATTTTTTTGGTAGATCTTCTTGTCTAAGAATTTTTTTCTCCAGTCGAGCTAACTTATGATAGTTCCAATGGTGAATATTCCAAGAGTTTTTTGATTTCGTATAAGTTTGTTAAGATTGCCAAAAAAAGTTTCTACCAGTTCTTTGCTAGGAATATGGTGTACTAAACCAAAGCTGACAATCAGATCAAAATCCACCAAGCTATTTAAAAATATCCACTCATCCATAAAAAGATCAGATTTGATAAAAGTCCCAATTCGTTTCTGATCATTTTTCTTAGCAACTCCAAGCAAATAGTCGCTAAAATCCACACCAACATATTCCACCTCTGCAAAATTTTTGACCAACCAGTGTAAAAACCTACCATTACCACAACCAAGATCCAACACTCTCAAGTTCCTACCCAATTTAGATTGCAAGTTCTTTATCGGCTCAATCAATCTACCCCAACCATCCCACTCATAATTTGGTTGATTATTCCAATATTTACCAATTTTTTCATAAAATTCGTAATTTAGCTGATTTAATTCTTTTTCAATACTTTGATCCATAAAGTTTTCTTTACATCTTTTTATTATTCAATTTATATTATGTAATATGACTGGAGCAGGTACCTGGCAAACAAGAATAGAAAGATGGTCACTATATTTTCAAGGAGGTGTTAGAAGAGCCGTTCTAATCTTTTTGGGTATATCTATTTTACTTCTTACACCATCTTACTTTTTTGGTCAATTCTCATCTTATCTTTTTGGCAAAACTTGGATTGATGATAATAATACCGTGAACACAAAAGAGCTTGTAATTAATGATTTTGAAGTCAGTGATACCCAAATTGTAGAACTAGCTAATAACCAAAAAGAACTTTATGTATCAGTTAACAACAAAAACAATCCTACCATAGGTTTTGCACCTTGGGTATATACTGTTCAAATTCTTGATGATGAAGGTAGTATAATCTCTCAAAAAACCAACAACTCATATATCCTACCTGAAGAAAACACTTTTGTGGTTGTTAGAAGTGAAAACAATGAAGGTTCTAAAATAAATCTTATCACTGAACCATCAACCAATCCAGTCAAGTATAATCCAAATAACAATAAACTCAAAAAACCAAATGTCAAAATTCTCAATCAACGCATTATAAACGAAAAAGATAATGAAAACTTAATTATTCAAGGAACATTTCTCAACGAAGATTTAGTAGAGATCAAAACCGTTAATGTCCTTTTTATAATTCGAGACAATCGTGAAAGTGTTATCGGAATTGGAACCTATTCTTTCAACGGCTTTGGACCAAAATCTCAAAGATCTTTTGAATTAGAATATCCCAAACCAGCCAACCGTGATCCAAAAATACTAGATTTGAGGTGGAGTGTTAACTATTTAGATCCAAACTCATTTACTTTCTAATTAATTTCTTTAATTTATATTACGACCATTTCATACAGTTTTCAAATCAAAATCTAAGCCAAGATGTTTTTGAAATTTCAATAATACCTCCTTAGCTTTTTTATTAGCATTTTCTTCTCCAAAATACAAAACTTTTTGAATTTGTTGATCAGTAATTTCAGCTTTTTTACTTTGTAAATTTATCAAAAAATCTTCTACAATCCTAGCCGTTTCTTTTTTAAGATCACCATAGTTTTTGTTCCCAGTCCAATCTCTAACAACCTCTTGTTTGTTCTTACCACTGAGCAAATAGTTAATTTGCAACAAATTAGTAACACCTGGTTGATTCAACCAATCCCAATTAACCAACCCAATTGTATCAGTTTCGGCTCTCATTATTTTTTGGCAGCCTCTTCTGGATTGTCTTTAAGTAAGATTGTACCTTTGGGATCCATAACAGACTTACTCATTTTCTTAGACGGATTAGATAATGATCGAATTCTAATTCCTTCTTGCTGATCCACAAAGTCAAGTTGTTTATCCCAAGGTTGTGGTGGCGTAAAAATCTTTGAATCAAATTTGTTATTAATTCTAATTGCTAGATCTCTGGTTAACTCTATATGCTGCCTTTGATCATCACCTACAGGAATATAATCTGCACTATATAATAATATATCGGCAGCCATCATTATTGGGTAGGCAAAAAGCCCAACAGAAACGTTCGACTTACCTTCTGATTTATCTTTGAACTGTGTCATTCGGCTAAGTTCACCAAAATATGAGAAACAACTCAAAAGCCAAGCCATTTCACTATGTGCTGGAATCATACTTTGGCGATACAAAAAAATATTTTTAGAATTAGTCTCAAGACCTGCGGCCAAGTAGATCTTTATATTATCGATAGTAGTTTGAAAAAGTTTAGAGTAGTCAACCTCTGTTGTAATCGAATGTAGATCAGGCACAAACATAAAAAACTGATCCGAAGAATCAAGGTTCTTTGATATATCCAGCATTGGTTTGATTGCTCCCAAGTAGTTCCCCAAATGAATATCTCCATTAGCCCTAATCCCGGTTAAAATTCTTTTTGACATAAAATCATTCAAACACATTCTCCCAAAACAATCAAGCTCTATTGTAAGAGGCCTAGATTGATTCGTTTATAATTTTCCAACAAGATAATTAAGATTGACTCATAATTATGCCAAGTTAGTCTTAGATTAGGTTCAAATGATTCTTTTTTCCAAATTGTTTCCAACAATTCTTTGTCCCAACCTGCTTTTTTTAAATTATTCCAAACAGTTTTGTTGGGCATTGCAAATAAAGATTTCAAAATTTCTTTAACCATCAATCTTTCATCTATATTCCAGAGAGTTTCTTTGGGTATACCTTGTAACAAACTAGAAACTACTTTTGGAACTGGAATAAAATTCCCTCTACTTATATCAAATTTTATTTGTATATCCCAAAACAAATTCATCCAAGCGCCAAAAAAAGTGAGATCAGATGATAATAAGCATTTCTTAGCCACTTCCTTTTGAAGTACTACAACAATAGGCGTAAAGGGGCAAAACAAAACCAAATCTACCAAAATTCTAGAACCAACATTAAATGGCAAGTTACTGACCAGAACAAAATCACCATTATAATACTTCTTATTCTTTTCAAATCCTTGTAAGCATCACCTAAGATAAGCTTTGATTTGCCTATCTCTAAGGTATTTTGAAGATATTCATATTTCGATCTATCAATTTCAATCATTGTTAATTTTGAACCATATTCTAACAAATATTGACTCAAATCACCTTCTCCAGGACCAATCTCAAGAATACTTCTATTAGGATAAAGTTGAATTATTGACTCAAAACTATGAAACACTTTTTTTTGCATACCTTGATTGACTAGGTAGTTTTGACCATATTTTTTTTGAGCTAGGCGAGGTTGAGTCTTTTGAAATTCTTCTTCTTTTGACATTTTCTAGATGTATCAATACTTTTAGGTGTTGTCAAAATCTATTCAATATAATATAATTAATACCAACAATGGCTTCATATCAAATTCCACAATTCTTAGATTCAGGTGATAAAATCCTTGGACCCCTCAATGTTAGACAATTCGCATATGCTTTGGGGGGAGGTTTTTTAGGAATTATGATTTTTACAGTTACCCAAAGTCTATCTCCTGGTATAGGTAATTATGCTTTTATTCCAGTCATTCCTGTTATAGGACTTACAGCTTATCTAGCACTTGGAAAGTACAATGGAAGAGACACAGAAGTTTATGTTCTCAAAATGATACTTTATTATATCAAACCTAGATTAATGAAATTTGCCAAAATTCCTGACTTTGTAGACCTTAACACTGAATTTTCTAAACTAACCTATAATAACATTCTCAATGAATGGAATAAACGAACTCAGCTATCCAAAGAAGCCGAGACCAATATTTTAAGTGCTTTTCGATCAAAAGATTCACAAGCTAAAGCAAAAAAAATTCGTGAACTTGGTATCACAGTAGATCGTAATATTCGTAACACCCTAGAACAAACATTTGAGCTCGAATCCAAAAAAGAAAACACTCAAAGCAAAATTAACACTATTTTAAACAAACCAAACATTACGAAATATTCTCCAACCCCTTTGATTAACGAAACTCAGACAAAAGATTCTTACCAACCAACTAACTTTTTCTCCAACTCTTCTAATAAAAAAACCAACAAACCATCAGTTAACAAGCTCTCAGAACTCAAGAAAAAACTCAAGAAGGTTTAGGTGTAATTTCCAACAAATTTAGATTTCTGCCTAATGCACATTATCCAAAAGAATATATAAATTAACTAAAACTTAATTTATAAGTTATAATTATTTTTTAATTTATTGTTACTTCTAAACATTTTCGATAATACATATTTACCAAGCAAAAAAGTATATAAAACATTGGCTGATAAATAGCAAAAAACTACAATATATCCACTATCAATATTTAATAATTTAACTAATAACCATATACACAAAATCAAAATAATATTTATGAGTATACTAATCAAAACAATAGAGTTATCTTCATGTGAATACATATAATAAACAAAAACATCTCTAATAGGAATAAAAATTGTTGCTATAGAACCAATTAAAGTGACTTTGAGTATATAAAATGATAGGGTTTGAATATTAAATATATATTTGTATACTAAAGTTATTACTATTGATCCAATTATTGTTAATATAAATTGTAAAGCTGCTAGCTTCAACGAATTAGTTAGAATAATCTTAAAATATTTTTTCTTTACGATGTTATTTTTTTAGATATATCAGAAAGTTCAGGAAAAATAACTGTATTATATGAATTGGTTATAAAAACAAATGCTGTAATTAATGTAAATGCTATATCAAGAGATACTATCTGACCATCATATTGTTTTATTGGGATGATCATTAATAGCGCTATATTTATAGGATCGATTATAAATACTCTGATTAATGAACTATAAAGAAATTTGTTAACAATGCTAGAATATTTTTTTAACAAACTGATTTTGAAATTTTTAAACAAAACCAAACCTTCCCTAATTGCTGATTTTAACAGTAGAACATTGGAAATTACTATTCCAAATAATACACCGTAAACTGTATATAAATAATTTCCATTAGACATAATTGTGAACAAAACTATAAACGTTCCAGAAATAATACCTGAAATAGATATATATCTATAGCTTCTTTTAACACTTAAAAAAGAATTAAGAAAGGATTGAAAAACAAATAAAACTGATGTGAATAATAACAATGAAACTGATAGTTTAAATTTATTATACTCTGAGTATGAATTAGTTAAAAAAATTAGGGTTTTATCATCAACAAAATAAGGTATTATAAAATCAATTAGACTATACAATACAATTGAAAAAATAACTATAATTAGTAGTGACCAAAAAGCAAAACAGAAAATATTTCATTTAGAATTGTTTGATTTTCCTTCTTAGATAGAATAGGAATTAGGGTAGACGAGATCGAACCCATAACAAAAAATATAACAATAATTTGACCAATTTTATCACTACTAATAAAAAGATCAGAATTTTTTTCACCCAAAAAATTTAAATAAATTGGTTGCTTTATAAATCCAATTATTTTGGCAAGTAATACACCACTATTTAAGATTAAAAAAGATTTTAGTAATGGTCGATTTCTTAATTTATTAAAATACATCATTCTCAATTTATATAATAAAATAGACTTCTTGCGTTAAACAATTCCTTATCAGTAGTTTATATAGTGAATTACTGAGGTTTCATAAATATTTTTGATAGCCTTAGCTATTAGAAATATTTAGGGTTATCTCAGGAATTTGCTAGATAAGTCTAGTGGTTGGAATTTGTTTAGTGCAAGAAGTCTAATTAATATTTGTCCATGTGTTGTTAGCAATTAGACAACTTGACAACGGATCTTGTTTTGAGTACTTTTATATATAAATTTGTAGAGGCAAAATATGTCATGGCATCAACTATTAAAAATAAAATTACAAAAATATAAGGAGGTGATCCAACCTTATAAGCTATATATAACTATTGTTTTGGGTTTGTTTTTTTGGATAATCTTTAGTAGTACTCCTGCTTTTTTCTTGACATTATTACTCATTTGGTTTTTTTACGAATTAAAATCTAAATGGATAACAATTTCTGTACTGGTAAACATTTTGTTAATACCAATAGCTTTGCTTTTGGAATGGGAAGGTCTTGCTGAAGAATTAGCGGTATTTGTATATTATTTGTTGATTTTTACTGTATTAGTAGAATTGAAGAATTATTTTATTGGGGAAAGAAAGAAAGTAAATATAAAGAATTTTATATATGTGAAAAACAAATCAATTTCGGTTGAGCAAAAATTACTCAAAACAGATTCTTTTGGTGGTGTTTGGATTAAAAAATCTTGGAGTTTTGCTAATAAGTACTTTTTGGAGATTATTAATTATATATCTAGAGTTCGAGTTTCCAAATTTTTTATTTGGTACGGAGTTGTTGGCTTGATTAATTTGATAATACCTTTATTGGTTTTTAATTTTAGGGGTTTGCCTTATTTTCGTGATTTGGTTAGTTTGCCGTATTTTCACAATTTAAATAGTCTTAGGTTGGATTTGGAGTTTGTGGAGAACTCTTTATTTAATTCGCTAGTAAGATCTCGATTTGACCCAGTATTTCTTTCTGAAGGGTATTTTATATTGTGGTTTTTTTTAGGTGGGTTAATAAGTTTTGTTTTTCTCAAAAAAATCCAAGCAAGCTTCAATCGTACTCATCAGCAAGAATTTTTTAGAGTTAGAAATGAAGTCACTTTGTTGATTATCTCTTTGGTTTATGTATATAATCCGTTTATCTTCGAAAGGTTTTTAATGGGTCAACACTACGTACTTCGAGGTCATTTTGTTTTCATGATTGCTTTGTATTATTTACTTGAATTCTTTAAGTACTTTTTTAATCCTCACCCTATTAGTAGTAAAATTCATGAAGATTACATAGGTTATAAAGAAAGTATTACAAATAGAGTGTTGTCTTTGTTCAGTGGTCAAGAGGGCTCAACAGAATATTTTGATAGGTTTGTCAAACTTGGATTGAGTTTTATTTTTCTTGCTTTGATTAGCACTCATCATATTATCTTTGCTTATTATTTGATAATTATTAGCACTTTGTTTTATTTGTTTAGCAAAGCTATTCATTATCAAAAACAAAAGCCCAATTGGAGGATATTGTTGAGATCTTCTGTAGTCCTGTTAATGGTTATTTTACCAAGCTTGTTAATATTAGTCAACAGATTTAGTGGTGAATCTCAACTCCTACAGATTTCCAATAAAAATACTTCCCAAGGTAATAGTAGTATCAAAAGAGATATCATCAAATCCTTTAGCTTAAGAACTATTGATGGACAAAACTTAGCTATTCAAGGAGTGCTTGGGGCCGGTTCTTGGGATAGCAGATCGTTTGTTGAAACTTTGGAAATCGAATCAAAATTAGGATTTTTATCATCCCTCTCTACTTATTATAATCCTATGATTGGGTTCTTATTTGTTTTCTTGTTTGGTGTTGTTACATTATCTTTACTTTATCAGTCAGATAAAAATTTTAAACCATTACTGTATCCATTTTTGTTGATGATACCAATTTCTTTGGTTTTGACATTTGGTTATTCAAGTGGGATGGAGTTTATAAACAGTTGGTTTCACACTTTACCTAGCTCTTATTCTCTACGCGAAGGAGGTAAATTTTATAGCTTGTTCCTAGCCCTCATTAGTTTGCTTTTTGTAGTCTATAGCAAATATTTGAAAACTACAACAAAATATTTAGCTTATGGAACTTTTGCCTTATATTTAGTTAGCAACCTTCTATTATTCTGGCATTTGGGAACAAGTATCAGGTATGTAGATATTGAAAATGGTGATTATGCATCTGTATTTGATTATGTGGAACAAAAGTGTAGTCTGAATAAGAAAGTTCTTTATTTACCTTTTGATGGATATACAGACTCATCTTTTTCTGATGTCTACATAGTTAACCCAACCAAACATGCTATTGAATGTAATGTTTTATTTCCAAATAGATCTACCTTGGTGAATTTTGAGCAACATAACTCAGTCTTGAACCTTGAAATGAGTCAAACTGATCAACAAATTGATAGAATTGTTAATGGCTTTGAAACTACTAGTAATATTGATAACGCCTTTAATGTTTTTGATGCTCAGATAAAATCTCTAGAGGTAAATATTTTAATTGTGGACGAAGAAAAGTATCCCAACTTGAAAGAATTTAACAAAAAGCTGTCCCAAAAAGTTGCTCCTGAATTAGTTAAAGACCAAGTATTTGTGTATATATTTGATTGGGTATAGGTATTAGACAACTTTCTTCTAGCCAAAGATGAATTCTTTGATTTTTTTTTGTACCTCTTCTTGATTAAAATATCTCAAATTATTAGGACAATTGTGGACTAACTTTTTGTAATATTCTCTATCTGAATAAAGTAGATATATTGCTGTGGCTATTTCTTTGGAGTTGAGAGGATTGATATAAACAGCACTATCTTTGGCTAATTCCGGCATTGAGCTTATTTTGGAAGTTATTATTGGTTTGTCATAAGCGAGACTTTCAAGAATAGGATAGCCAAAACCTTCCCAGTATGAAGGATATACTGTAAAAGCACAATTACTGAGTAGCTGGTTTTTTTTTGAATCTTTGGCGTCAATAACAAATTCGATATTATTAATAGAATATTTTTGGATTAGCTTTTGGAGTTTTTTGTAATACTTGGAATCAACCACTCGACCTATCAAAACTAAATCCATATCAAAACCCTCAAAAGTTTGATTGCAATAATGATGAGCTAGGATTAGATTATACCAATTTTTACGAGGCTCAATACCTGATATAGCAACATAATACGATTGAGTTTTTTTTTGGTTTTGGGCAATTTTTTGGTTTTGCCATAGTGCTGGATAAACTAATTTTATTTTGCTTGGTGGGGCTTTGAGATATTCTTGCAAATCATTACAAGTTGACATTGAATTCCCCCAAATTTGCTTAGAATGAGTTACTAAAGATCCAAAAATTGCCTTGTTTTCCAGAATCCTTTGTTTGATTCCTGTAGAATTATATCCGAGTATCCCAAATATATCATGAAACACAGTTAACACTTCTGATTTTGGATGAAAATTTAGTATTTTTGGTTGAGGTAAGATTACTTTGTCAAACTTTTGAATATTATTGTTGAGTAGATTTTTGTTTGTTAGATACTTACTAAGTAAAAAAAAATTTGTGTAAAAATTGTTTAGATTTGGTAAGTTTAAGTATTTACTAGTAGTTAAATGTGAGTCTATTACTTTTTTAAAATAGCTATTTGACTGATTCAGCTTTCTTTGAGTTTTTTTATTAAGACCAATTGCTGTTAGGTGAAAAGGGTAAATATTTTTGATTTCGTATAAACATTTTAACAAAAATAGGGTGTAGATATTGACACCATTGTGATATTTATAATTAAGACCTCTAAGATCAATAGCCACTTTTTTCATTGTGTTAGTCAAGCATATCTTAATAAGATAGTCAACTTGACTTGAGTAAAATAATTTGGCATTTTTAGATTTATGAAAAATATGGTCAAAACGAAATCAATAAACAAGCTGTTTGTTCTAACTACGATATTTTTTTTGTTAACTACTATAGCACTTTTGCCAAAAAGTCTCATTAGCACTGGATTAAAAAATAACAACCTTAGTATTGCTGGAGTTTCAAAAAAAGATCTTTTGTTAGAAACAATTGAACAAAAATATCTTAGAGAATCCCCTACACCACAAGAAGTTGAAGAAGGAGAGCTCAAGGGTATTGTTGCTAGTTTGAAAGATCCTTTTAGCGAATATTTATCCGAAAGTGAGTTCCAAGATTTTCAAAATTCTATCAATCAAAGGTATGAGGGAATTGGAATTAGGTTTGAAAAACAAGGTGATGCGTTTGTTATTTTGCAAGTTTTTGGTGGCTCACCTGCTTTGGAGGCTGGATTACAAAAAAATGATGTAATTGTAGAGGTTGCTGGAGAAAGTGTAGCTAATTTTAGCTCAGATATGTTAGCAACAAACATTAAAGGGCCAGAAAATAGCCAAGTAAAACTTAAAGTATTTCGAGAAGATGAGTTTTTGGAATTTGATATTGCTAGAAAAAAAATTCAAGTAGATTTGATCACCAAAGAAAAATTTGACGATAAAATGTTAATAACTATTAGCTCTTTTGGTGAGAATTTGTCACAAAATATGGATGTTATAGCTAAAGACACACTTAATGATAAAGATGTTAAAGAAATAATCCTTGATCTTCGCTCAAATAATGGTGGATTGCTTAATGAAGGAATAAATATTAGTTCATATTTTCTTGAAGAAGATTCTGTAGTAGTGATTGAAAAAAGCAAAAATGGAGAGAAGATTTTGAGATCCAACAAAGTTGAAAATTCTCTCAAAGATTACCCTGTAACAATTTTGGTTGATGGTTTTACTGCTTCTGCTAGTGAAATTGTAGCAGGGGCACTGAGGGATAACAAAGCTCACAAACTTGTTGGTCAAAAAACTTTTGGTAAAGGTGTGGTTCAGCAGATATATAACTTAATGGTGGTTTGCTCAAACTTACAACGGAGGAATGGTTCAGCCCAAGTAAACAAACAATTCATGAAGTTGGCCTAGAGCCTGATATTATCTTGAAGTCTGAAGAAGATGCTTTGGATTATGTAATAAAGCAGGCAACTTAGAATCTGGGATTGTTGACAATTACTTCTTGGGGAATTAAAAAAATAAATATGATTTATCATGACAACGCAATGTGGGAAAATAAGAATTTTCCTAATCGCATTAAAGAAGATGAGGATATAATATTTATGGTCAGAGAGGATATTATTCTTTTACTTGGTAAGGCTTTGTCTTTGTTTGTGGTGGTTTTGATATTGCTTTTTGGTAGGCTTTTGGTTGTTGGTTTTTCTAATGATATTTTGTTTATCTCTCTTTTTGACTCAGCATTCTACTCTATTAACATATTACTTTTGACTGTTTTTGTCTTGATTTTTCATAATTATTATTTATCCTTGCAAATCGTTACCACAGAAAGAGTAATTGACATTGATCAAAAAGGACTATTTACAAGAGAGGTCAACGATATGCCTTTATCTAATATTGAGGATATTAGTTACAAACAATCAGGAGTTTTTGGAACATTATTCAATTTTGGTAATGTAATTCTTCAAACTGCTGGAACAGGATCTGGAGGTGATACAAGTGTTGAAGATAAAGTTAACGGATTTATATTTAATAATATCCCAAGTCCTTCAGAAACTTGTGATACCATTACAAAGCTTTATCACAAAAACCAAGGCCAAGAAGTTAGAGAAGCGGCTATTGAAAATGCAAGAGCAATGAAGAGGGAAATGTGATAACTACCCCACCTTCACCTTAACCTTCTTCCTTCGTTGATCAACTACTATAGCAGTGGTTAGTAATCCTAGTCCAATAGCAGTAGCTACAATAGTTAGTCCTCCTGTTCTTGGTGTCACTCCAGTATTAGTTGGGTTAGTCACAGCTGGTTTACTGTTTGGATCTAGTGGATCTGTTCCTGCTGATAGTTCAGTGCAGTTATCAGCTCCATCACCATCATTGTCTTCTTGGCAATCATTTAGGTTGTTGTCGTTCTCGTCTTGACTTGTTTGATCAGAATTAGAGTCAGAGTCCATAGCCTTGTATCCTAGTTTGAATTCCCACTCATTGATTAGTCCATCTCCATCAGGATCACCATTTGCTCCTTCAGCCCCTTCACTGTTGTTTGGATCTAATCCATTATCTACTTCATATCCATCTGGGAGTCCATCTCCATCAGTATCAGGATTGTTTGGATCAGTTCCGTTTTGAAATTCTTCTAAGTTAGTTAGTCCATCATTATCAGGATCTAATCCTGCATCATTTGGATCAAGTGGATCTAATCCATTATCTACTTCCCACCCATCACTCATTCCATCGTTATCAGTGTCAGGATCAAAAGGATCAGTACCGTTAGTGAATTCTTCACAATTACTTAATCCATCTCCATCAAAGTCTTCATCACAATCATTTATACTATTATCGTTCTCATCTACTGTGGAGGTTCTGACTGAATCAGAGTCAGCATCGTTTGGATCAGTTCCTAAAGTATATTCTTCTACGTTACTGGCTCCATCTCCATCTGGATCTAAATCCGCATCATTTGGATTATCTTTATCTAGTCCATGTAAGTTCTCCCAAAAGTCTGGCATTCCATCTCCATCTGTATCAAAGTCAGCAAAGAGTGGATCTGTTCCATTGTTGTATTCTTCACAATTTGTTGCTCCATCTCCATCAACGTCTTCATCACAATCGTTGGTACCGTTATCGTTTTCATCTTCACCTGTTGTGAAACTAGAATCTGAATCAGAATCATTTGGGTTATGTCCAATTAGTAGTTCTGCTCCATTAACTAATCCATCTCCATCTAAATCTCCATCCTCACCGTTAACTCCAGTACCATCAAGTGGATCTAATCCATTATCTACTTCCCACCCATCAGGGAGACCATCTAAATCTGTATCACTATTGTTTGGATCAGTTCCAGCTAACTGCTCTTCACAGTTTGTTAATCCATCGTTATCTAAATCTTCATCGCAATCACTTATACTGTTAGTGCTTTCATCCACCAAGCTAGTAGCTGTGCTATCACTGTTATCATCAAGTGGATCTGTTTCAGTTTCATTTACTTCAAATCCATCTTCTAATCCATCTCCGTCTGTGTCGGCATCGAATGGGTCAGTTCCATGAGTTACTAGTTCTGTGTTGTTGTTGAGTCCATCATTATCAGCATCTGATGTTGGAGAGTAAACCATTGCGTCTTCACCAGAATCCACTGGAGCATCAGCTCCTACTGCTCCAAAGATATTTTGTGGTTCAGGATCTAAACTTCCGTTTTGGTCACTTCCTATTGGGACTGCATTGCAAGTGGCTGTAGTTCCATCATCCGTGCAGTTTCCTCCAACTACAGCATTACCTATTCCTAATTTGAAGTTATCATCTACTCTAGTATCTACTGGAAGAGTGAAAGTACAAGTTGT
>JAAUSE010000023.1 GCA_012031925.1 Candidatus Altimarinota bacterium | reverse complement strand
ATTAACTCATTCCTTTTCTCTACTAAACTTAGCTGTTTCTTTGATTATCTGAATAAACTGAGCTTTAATTTCTTTTCCCATCCATTTCTTATGAACTACTTTCATTGGCATATTGGTGTGTTGTAATTAATTGATATTTGATATTTTATCAATCACTTACTGCCATATGTGAGTGGACTTGTGCACTAACTTTTTCTTTTTTACAGTGGGTTTGGGGGTTAACAATGGAATATCAAATGGGCCATAGAGTGCTGAAAGGGAGGGACACTCTTTTGCAATGTCTAGCTTTGACCCATCATCATATACAGTGACCCCCAACTCTACCATTAATAGAAATATTCCAACTATCGCTTTATGCTTCCCAATACCTGCAAATTCAGTAAGTTTTTCTATGAGGTCATATACACCACATGATGGTGTCCAAATTGTGCGGGCATCGCCGTGATACTTAGTTATTATTAATTCACAACTTTTCAAAAAAACCCTGTCATATTGTGTATGAAAGGGTGGTACTGCTGGATATTGCCCAACTGCCTCTTCTACTACTTCAGGATTCATAAAAACAATCTCTTTTAAGTTGTTTGTACCGAGTCTCTCCATGATAATTTTTGGGGCCTGCCATGCTCGCTCCGCTTTTGTTGCTTGATTAAAGATAATACCGAGTAAAAATCGATTAGCGGTGGTTGCATCAATAATAGGTTCAATGGGAAGTATTCGCATGAGATAGTGTTTTTATGAGATTGTAAATGGTATCAGCTGTTTCACATAGTGAGTGAGTACCTGTATTAACAGATACCACATTCCAACCTTGCAATTGTAGAAAATTCCTAGCTTCTAGTGTATATTGAGACTCTTTTAAGCGTATTTCTGGTTGTTTTAACCGAGAAAGCGATAATCGAGACTCCAACCGTTTTGCCCGCAATTCTTCATCTAAAGTTAAGATAACTGTTAAGTTCGGGACTGGATATAAAACATTTCTTGACCAAATATATTCAAAATCTAATCCATCCATTCTTTGAAAAACAAGAGATGAAAGAATATACCTATCAGAAATAATAGTATTTCCACTATATAGTGCAGGAAGTATTTCATTTTCTACATGTTCTGATCGATCTTGAAGCAATAGTTCAAATAAGGTATTACCTTGTTTTTTATTTTCATTAGACAGCTCAAATTGGGGTGTTGGTTCTTTAGTAAAGATAATCAAAGAATCAAATTTGTTTTGTAGTTCTTTAATAATCGAAGATTTACCTGATCCACTTGCACCTTCAATAGCGATAAATTGACCAAGTTTTTGCATCACAATTAGCTATAATACTATATGAACATTGCATTCTTGCACTATTTATCTTCTTTTGTCCAGAATCTTTTTTTGTTGATTTCCTCTTTGTCTCTAAATGCTTTTTCGAGATCAATTTGGTATCGATTAGCAAGTGAGCATAGATATATGAGTATATCTGCCATTTCTTCCTCTACATTATGGATGTTTGAATTACTATCTGTGCGCATTTTTTCTGTCTTTCGTATGGCTTTGAATAACTCACCTATTTCTTCTCCAAGCATCAATGAATTTTGGAGTACGGTATTTTCTGTAAACCCTCTTTCTCGCTCTAGTTCAATTACATAATTTTGAATATCTTTGAGGTTCGGATTGGTTTTTAGATCAGGCATAATATAATAATTATAGATTCTGAAAGACGTTGTCAAATGCTAGTGTATCGAGAGTGAGCATGTCCACCCCTGTGGTTTGTTTGTAAATAACATCGGTAGTATCAAATATACCGTCTTCATAAGGTAAATCAAGCATTGAACACACTTTTCTAACCTCTTCTTCACTATTCCCTTCAACCTCAATATAGGTGCCAACAATAGGCCATGTGTCCATGTCTATTTTGACACCATTTAGTTCCCACTCCTCCCGATAATTCTCTTGATAATTCCGTGACCTCAGTCCCACTTGTTCGAGTAGTTCCTTTTGCTCGTCAAAATTGTCAACTACAACTTCAATTTCTTTCACACCTTCGATTGTTCCATCCGCAACCACTTGCTTATAGGTGCAGGTAATTTTCTTTCCTTCATCACGTAACCTGAGCCATGCACGCTTTGTTTTCATTTCTTCGGTATCAAACATGACTCGCTTAAATAGAGTTTTTGGAAATATCTGTGTACCTCCAAGTTCTTGAATTGTTTGTATTACATTATCTGGATACTGTAAAAATTTTATTTCGTACTCTGTCGTCATACCATAAATATGAACAAAGAAGGATGGTTACGCAAGAAAATTTACGCAAACCCTTTGGAATTATGATATTTTTCCCATGAATATACCCATTTTATGAGTATGGTCATACGGAACAGCAAAATGTGCTTTTTCAGGAAATAAAAGTGATCCAGTATGTGATAAACTCAGTATTTTATCTATAAAGCTCCACACGCCAAATTCTTTGTTTCTCGAATAGTGCCGTGAACATGACGTGAAAATGAGATCAAATGGTTCTTGTAATTGAAATGATTGAAAATCTAATTTTAAGACATCTACATTATGCAACTCATGGCGTTGTAGTTTTGATAGCAGGCTTTCAAAGTCCCTTGTATCAATGAAACAACTTTCATCACATTCAAGAACTGTGAGGTGTTTACTGACTTTTGCAAGTGGAATAGCAAATTTACCATCTGCCCCACCAGTTAAGAGTGTGTTTAGATTTTGCATATTTTCATCAGCTAAACAGTCCATTAATAATGGAAAATACGATTTGGTTTGTGCCCAAGCTGTATCAAATTTCACCTTGCTCTCCTTTTGCAATTGTGTAATAAAGTAGGTGTTCTATCTCTGAACTTATAGTTATATAGCACAACAAAAGTCTTTAGTAAAGCTATTTTATAGCCTGTAATTATACAACTCCTATATGTTTTTAGAACCAAATACCTACTACTGAGACCACTAATATTATCCGATTGTAATGAATGGATGTGGGGTAACAAACCTGAAGTATAAATAATTTTTGGGTTTAGTGTTTATCTTGGAGTATGATACCAACAGGGATCAGCTATCGAAGATTGTGGGAATCATTGACATGTACCCAAAAGTGTGCTATAGTGAAGCTCAATTGAAACAGAACTTATGAGTTATATCCAAAATAATCAGGATAGGCTCAGGTTTGCTTGGTTATCTAATAATGGTTTGACCTACAAAAGACATACTCAAATTCGTCAGGAGTATGAAGATTTTTACACCGCGTATGAAGATGACTTTTGTAGAATTAATGATGAAAAATTTGTAACCAAATTCAAATCGCTCAAACCCAAAATTGATAAGGAAATTCTCAAACTTCATAATACACTTATGGAGCAAGATATTTACCTCCAAACTTTGCCTGACAAACCTTACCCTCCAATCCTTCGCAGTCTTAATGAACCTCCTTTGGCCATATTTTATCAAGGTGATATTTCTGTTATTTACAAACTACCTAAGATGATAACTGTGGTGGGTTCGCGTGATGTTAGTGAGTACTCCAAAGAAATAATGGACAAGATTCTTGGTAAGATTTGCCAATCGGGGGTTGGAGTTGTTTCTGGATTGGCTTATGGTGTGGATAGTTATTCTCACCAAATCTGTTTGGATAATCACGCTCCAGCTTTGGCTGTTCTTGGGATGGGTCTTGATAAAGATATTTTTTATCCCAAAGAAGTTCAGTTCTTACGAGACAGGATTGTGGATAGTGGTGGGCTTTTGCTTAGTGAGTATTTGCCAACTACACCAGGAAACAAGTTTACATTTCCTAGGCGCAACAGGATTTTAGCCAACCTAACTCCTATTACTCTGGTAGTTCAAGCCAAATCGGAATCGGGAAGTATGATTACAGCTAACGAAGCTTTTGATAATAACAAAAAAGTGGCTACTTTCCCTGCTCATATTGGTTCCAAGGGGTATGATGGTAATATTGAATTGATCCAAAAAAAGGTGATTATAGTGACTGAGCCAAAAGATATTTTGGGAGAACTTGGAGTGGCTGAGGTACGATCCAAAGCTAACAAAATCTACAAAGATTTGAGTGAAAAAGATATAATGATAGTGGAAGCTCTCAAAGGTCAAATTCGATCTGTAGAGGATCTTACCAAAGATATTGAAGGGTTAACTTTTTCTGAGCTGATGGTAAGTCTGAGTATGTTGGAGCTCAAAGGGATTGTAAAAAATGCAGGAGCCAACCAGTGGAGGGTTGTTTAGGGTCTATTGAAATAATTTAAAAAGAGACACCCTTGGGGTGTCTTTGTAATTAAACTAGTGGTTGTCTAGGTAGTCTTTCCTCAATTACTACCTCATTAGTATTGATTCTTGATTCATGATCTTTAAGAGTAATTTGGAAATTATTAATAATGCCCTCAATTCTCTTAAAACCTTGATTCATTTGAAATGCTAAAGACCCAGGTTTGTGAGAATCAGTAATGAATTGGATTGCCTCATTAGTTCCTTTGATTTGATTAGCCAAAGATCCAGAGTGTTCAGGGTCGTTCATCTGATCAATTCGATCATTAGTTCCTTTGATTTGATTAGCCAATGAATTAGGTACTTCTGGATCTTGCATAACCTTGATTTGATTAGCCAAAGATCCAGAGTGTTCAGGGTCGTTCATTTCTATTAGTTGATTTTGAATTTTTTCGACCTTGTAACCCAAACTATTTTTGTCTTTTGAATCATTAATTGCTGTAACTATCTGTCTGACAAGTTCTTCATTTTTCACAATTTTCTTTGCTCCAAATAACCCTACTATGAACTTGATTACTTGGTCTGCACTTTTTGTCAAAAATATTGTGAGTACAACGCCAAGAATTGCAGCAAAAACAGTTGTTATTGCGGATTCAGGGTATTGTTGAGCATACCATTGAAAAATATGTGGTGTATTCATCAGAATTTTCCTCTAAAATAGAGGTTAAGTTTAGCATAGTTTTTAATAAAAGTCAATATAGACAAATAATAAATGATTGGGTAATTTTTTGGGTATGAAAAATCCATCCAAAAATAGAGGTAACAAAATATTGATTGTGCTTTTTGTAATATTTGTTATAATCACAGGTTTGGTTGCATATCTTTTGTTTGGTAATATTGAGCCAACAATTATTAGTAAAAGATCTGATGATGAGATTACTCAAGAAAACCTAGTTGAGGTGGATGAGGTGGAGTCAGTTGAGCCCAAGATTGTTGAAAAGGACGAATTAAAACCTGATTTGTTGACTTACTCAAACCCGCAATACCCGACTTTTCGATTCGATTACCCTGAGGATTGGCAAATAAATGAAGCTGGTAATGAAGGGGTTTACGATTCAAAAAATGATGATGGTTACAAAATATCAATTAGCAAAAATAACACTACAATTAATTACAATTTGTACAAGATAGCTGATGGGGGGCCTTTTCCACTGGATTGTACTAATGATCCTGAGTATGTTGAACTGGAGAATGGATTGATTAGAGTAAAATATGTGGATGGGTATGAAGTATTTCAAAAAAACGAAAGGACATTTAATTTTCAGACAGCTGATAATTTCTCTAAAGTCGATCGAAGTAATCAAGAGCAGAATCAGAAAATTATTGAAGAAAACTTGGCACAAACTGGGTGGGTTTTTGGAGGTGATTATGAGAAATTTTTTGAACTTTCGATTCCAGACAATACAACTTACAAACTTTGCTTCAATCCCACTTTGTGGATAGATGTTGTTCTTAGTAAATCTTTGAATGATTTTAATCAAAAAAATCTTAATCAAACTCAATGGGCCATAACTGTGATGACTATAGATATTGAGTCTGATCTGGATGTAGATAAAAAAACATTGAATGACGTCGATGAAATCTTGGAATCTACCAAAGGAATTGTAACTGGTAGCAAAGATATTCCAGAATGTAAGGATAGACCAACAACGAACGATTGTTTGATGTTTAATTAGAATTGGTATGCAAAAGATATTTATTGATTCAGTCAAAATAACAATTGTTTTCAAGCTCTGGTTTTTGTTATTAGTTTTTTTGACTTTTACAATTCTACAATCGCAAGATTATTTTGGGATAGGTCTATTTGAGCAATCTGTGAGCTGGTGGGATGCAAATATTTACAATGATATTGCATTAAATGGTTATTATAAGCAATTTGTGAAGTTTCCAGATAGTCTTATCAAGTATGGTTTTTTCCCGTTATTGCCAATTTTTCTGAAATTGATATTTGAGTTATTTGGTTTGAAAATTATTTGGGCATCGATTATTGTTAACACCCTAAATTTATTTTTATTAGTTATTAATCTAAAGTTATATCTAAAATCTTATTACAATAATGAAAAGATAGAGAAATACATTCTAGCTACTTTTTTGATATTTCCCTATAGTATTTTTTTATATATGAATTATACTGAGAATCTTTTTTTGGGTCTAACTTTTTTATCTATAAATTTATTAAAAAAAGATAAAATTTTTTCATCTAACTTAGTAGGATTCTTGTTGAGTTTGACTCGGCCAAATGCTATAATAATTGGCATATTCAATTTTATTGAGTATTTAAAATATAAAAAGAAAACTATCTTAAAATCGGTTAGTTATTTGACATATTTACTAGGCCCTATTACTCTATTTTCTTATTTTAAAATAAAGTTTGGTAATTTTTGGCTCTTTTTTGATTCTCAAAAATACTATTTTAATAAGGAATTTAATCCTTTTTTCATTTTTGAACTTTTGAAGCAATCCCTTTTTGGAACAAATGGATTACCCTTAAAGCTATTGAAGATATTCCAAACTCTAATCTAATATTTTATAATGAATATTTTAGGCAAATTTTCTTAATTCTAATTCCTCTAATTATTGTAATTTTTGGTTCGGTTTTGCTGATAAAGAAAAAAAGATATAGGGAGTTATTATTTTCATTGATAATGATTAGTTTACCTTTAAGTTCATCCACAAATTCATTTAATAGATATTTGCTATACAGTTACCCTATGATAATTGTTAATTCTGAATATTTTTATAATACCAAATTTAAAAAATTTTTACCAATTGTATATTTTATTGGTTTTGGTTTGAGTCTTGTAATCTTTACGCAAGGTTTTTGGGTTGGATAAAAACATTTAGAAATAGAAGAAAAATGAAAGTAATTGATAAATTATTGACAAAAGTCGTTTTTTTTTAGCTTTTAGCTATCACTAGTGATTAATAGCGATTTTCAGGAAAATTTAGTGGTAATTACCATGCAATTGCAAGTTGATTTATTGTCATCAATAGAACAAAAGAAAATAGAGTTTATGAATCTTGACCTTGAGCCAATAATTTTCAAATTGACTCATAATGAAGATGGTGAATCTTGGGGTATTGAAAAAGCACTTAAGTATGTTGATGAGTATAAGTGTTGGTTGTTTGTGAATTGGTTACATGGTGATGAATCATTACCTCCTTCTAAGGAAATTGATAAAGTATGGCATACTCACGCTTTAGATACTCAACTTTATGAAGTCCAAACAAAAAAGTTGTTTGGTAAATTCTTTCATCATTTTCCTTATTTTGGAGTTAGAAGCGAACAGGATAAAGCAAATCTTGATAAAGCTTTTGAAAGAACCAAAGTGCTTATGGGGTTATACGGAAGTAGTTTTGGATGTAATTTTTCAGCACTTTGTGGTGAAGGGTGTGGAAGTTCATTATGTGGTAATAATGCATGTGATTCTAACTCTTGTGGAAAAACCACACAAACTTTTGGTGAGGAAGAATTACTAGCAGTAAGACCAGACAGATTTGGGAAAACCAAAATAAGAATTTAATCATTTGACTTGCTCGACAATGTTTTGTTATTGAGCTTTTTTATAAAAATATTTTTCGTAATTTATGAAATTAATAAAATCCAAAATCCAATTAGACATAAGTCCAAAAAATCCAATAATCAAGGATTTTTTAGATAACATTCCAATTATCAAAGCCAAAAGGTTACTCAAAATGTGGTCAAAACTTGATTTTTATAGCATCAAATATCAATCCAAAGACACTGTTGTAGATGGATATATTGTAAAACCAAAAATAATCCAATCAGATTTGCCATGTATAATCTATAATAGAGGAGGAAGTAAAGGTTTTGGAATATTAGATGAAAAAATAGTAGCTTCTAGGCTTGGAGAATATGCTTCTTGGGGTTATGTGGTTGTAGCAAGTCAATTACGTGGTCACTCTGGAAATAGCTATATAGACGAGTTTGGTGGCGAAGATCTTCATGATATTTTGGTACTTAAAGATATTTTAAAAGAAATTAAAGGCTGTAATGCTAAAAACATTTCAATGATAGGAGGTAGTCGTGGTGGTATGATGACTCTACTATCTTTGACAAAATTAGATGATTTGAGATCTGTTATAATAGAAGCTGCTCCAACTGATATAGAAAATAGTTACAAACTACGTCCTCAGCTGAAAGAATTTAGAAGAGATATGTATGATGTTGATTCTATAGACGAGAATAGAAAAAGGTCAGCTATTTATTTTGCTAGTAAGATATCAAAAAATACTCCGATATTAATCCTTCATGGGAGGCAAGACAAATCTGTTGATATTATAGATACTTACAAATTAGCTATAGAGTTACAAATAAATAACATTCCACACGAAATACACACTTTTATTGATGCTGATCATATGCTAAAAGTACCTCAAAAATGGGATTTCAAAGAAAATTGGCTAAAAAAGTATTCTAAATAATATGACTATTGGGAAGTTGACATTATTTAATAGTATGCTAAAATTTGAAGAGAAATATAAACACATAGAATTGAAAGAAACAAAATATTTAGATATAAAACAATTTGAGTGGAATGGTAATTTATCCGATATCGAATTAGAAGTATTTAATAAAAATGGAATTATAGTTATTGATAAATTTCAAAAAAATAATAATGATTTATATTCAAATTTTGAAAAGTACTTTGGAAATATAATTCCTCAAGGAAAAGACCTAAGTAATCAATCTATTCAAGTTAAAAAAAAGCAAGGCGGCAAAACTTATTTCGAGTCTTCTCGTTCTCAACCTCTTCATAGTGACGGAGCTTATTCTACCAACTACCCAAAAATAATTTTTTTAAACTGTATAACTCAATCCAAGGTAGGTGGTGAGAGTTTAATACTGGATGGAAATAAATTATTAGAGTTTTTGGAAAAGTATAAACTGCTTAATGATATTTTGGACAAACCTTTCAAAATACAAAGATGGGGACAAGTTATCACTAAACCACTAATCTACGAGAATAAAAATTCTAATAGAATAGAAATTAGTTATACACCATTTTTGGATAAACTAATTGGGGAAAGTGATCGAGATGAAAAAATATTTGCAATTATTCAAAGATACATAAACAATTCCAAGAATCATCAATATTTCAAGCTGCGATCTAATCAACTTTTGATTATTGATAATACTAGGTATTTGCATGGCAGGAGATTTTTTGAAGATAATGAAGAGAGATGTTTGGAGAGAGTTTGGTTCAATGGGGAATAATATTATTCATGTTTGACAGTTTCCAAAATCTAAAACAAAAAACAATTATATGCCGGAGCTTCCTGAGGTTGAGAGTTTGCGTCGAGGACTTGAAGAATTTGTTGTGGGTCAGCGAGTTCGTAATGTTGAAGTATTACTTGGAAAAATTGTTAGTGGGCGAGGTACCAAAAGGACTAATGATGAATCCAAAGTGAAAAATTTTTGTGCCAAGATTAGTGGGAAGAAAATTCTTTCTATTACTCGCCGAGCTAAGAATATGATGATCAATCTTGAAAGAGGTGGGATGCTTTTGGTGCATCTAAAAATGACTGGTCAGCTTGTTTACAAATCTAACAAAGATAATTCAACAGTGTCTGGTGGTCATCCGATACAACTTAGTGATAACAAACTTCCTAACAAGCATACATATATTATTTTTACTCTCGAAGATGGTGTTTTATACTATAATGATGTAAGGCAGTTTGGGTATGTACTTTATTTTGATTCGATTGAAGAGATTAATAAACTTGGACATTTTGATGATCTTGGATGGGAGCCACTTGATGAGGGTTTTACTCTGGCGGCTTTTACTGAAAAAATGAAATCCAAAAAAGGAATACTCAAAAAATTACTACTTGATCAAAAAGTTGTTGTTGGACTTGGAAATATTTATGCAGATGAGGTGTGTTATGAAGCTGGAGTGAGGCCGGATAGGAAAGTAGAAACTTTATCCAAAAAAGAAATCCAAAAGCTATACAATTCAATTATCAGAATTATTCCAAGAGCTATTGAGCTGGGTGGATCTTCTGTGGCTGATTATCTTTTGGCTGATGGTAGTAGGGGGAACTATGCTCATGAACACAAAGTATACAAAAGAGGTGGCAAAAAATGTTTCAAGTGTGGGCGGGAATTAAACAAATCTGAAGTGGCTGGGAGGACAACGGTTTACTGCGGATTTGACCAAAAATAGATTATCTGTTATACAGATTTTAGCTTATAGATAGTTCAATAGAGGATAGGACAAAAAATGTATTATACTACTGTTCATGAGTGTATTGCAGAGTTTTCTAAAAAACAATCCAAAACAATTTTGAATAGGTTTGGTGAGGAGTTTAATTTTGTTAGTTTTGAGAGATCTGTGAAATTTTTGATGAATGGTAAGAATCAACAGATTGCTTTTTCGCCATTTAATTATATCGAGAATTTAGTATTTCATTTGTTTAATCCTGATTGTTGTGTTCAAGGATTTATCAAGCATGGTATGGATATTGGCACTAATCCTTTTAAAAAACCAGCTGGTAATTATAATCTGTATGATTCTTTGGATTTGTTAGAGCCAATATTTTTTGGAAGTCAAATGATTCCTTTTAATTTGTCACACTTTGTATTTCAATGTATGAAGGATGTGAGCAATAATGATATGAGGGTGGTCAACAGGATTTCA
This sequence comes from Candidatus Altimarinota bacterium, assembly GCA_012031925.1. Classification (GTDB taxonomy): domain Bacteria; phylum Patescibacteriota; class JACMRA01; order JACMRA01; family JACMRA01; genus JAAUSE01. The sequence goes on along the minus strand of JAAUSE010000023.1, from coordinate 10,324 downwards.
AAAATGGATTTACTTGATCTTACTACATGGAGCTAAGCTTTTGGAAATGTTAAGATATTTGAAGTTTTCAAAATTTCCCTTTTTGGTGTTTTGGATATTATTCTGTGTTGGATTAACTGGAGGTTTGTTTTTACATTATGGATCAAAAAATGGATTAAGTGGAAATTTGGCAATTTTTCTTATTTTACTACCCGTATCAATCTTGATCGCAAGTCTTATATTACTAGTAACCATACTGCAGGCTAATAAAAGTTATAAACTTAGCAAAAACTCTTTCCTAGATTAATGTTGAATTATTGGTTTTTTTTGTTCAATGAGGTCAGTGTCAAAGAGATTCTAAAAACTCCAAATGAATATAAAAAAGCTAAACTTTATTCAAAGATTGACAAAAGGAAGAATAAATACAACTTCAAAAATGTGGAGCATTTTCTTATTCATAGATTCAACAAGTAGTTTTTTAGTTCAACTTCGAGGAGAAATCCTCGATTTTTTTGACCAAAAATTTCTTTTGTGTTAAGTTAATTACTATGAAAAGAGTGATAAAACTAAGTTTTATTTTGTTGGCTTTAGTATTACCAGTGCAAACCTTACTAGTGCAGTTTTTGACTAACAAGCTTACTTTGCCTTTTTGGGTGAGTCTTTGGAAAGAGGTTTTGGTAACTTTAATTCTTATAATTACCCTACTCTTCATTTTTCAAAATATTATACGAAATCAAAAAAAATCTCAAAAATATTTTTGAGAAAATATGGCCACTTATTATAGTTACGTTTGCTACTTTAATTGTTTTAACTATAAGTTTGGTTCATAAATCACCATTAGGAAACGCTGTTACTGGTTTTCGTTTTGAGCTTCTTTGGGTCTGGTTGTTTGCTAGTGTAATCTCTGGAATGAAGATGATGGATAAAAGAGAAAAAAAAGAATTAAAAGAGTTTTCTGGGCAACTTCAAAAGTATATTTGGTATGGATTTGTGCCAGTTGTTATTATTACATTTGTTGGATTTTTGATTGGGCAAGAAAAAGTGCTTGAATTTTTTGGGTTTGGACTAGAGAATTCTGAATTGGTGGTCAAGGCGCCACTGGCTCACGTCATTGATGGGGGAGGTTATAACGAATCTCTTCGACTTAGCGGAGGATTTTCTACCCCTAATCACTTTGCTGGGTATTTATTATTTTTGTTAGGTCTTTCTTTGGGAAATTTTTATGTAGCTATGAGAAAAAGAATTTGGGGTGTAATTAGCTTGGTAATTCTAACTCTCATAATTCTCAGTTTTGCTAGATTTAGCTGGCTTGGAGCTTTGATGATTGTATTAGCTTTGGTTGTATTAAAGTTGTTAACAAGGCTCAAAGCAAAAAAATATTTACATAAGATCTCAATTGGAATAATAATTTTGACTCCTTTATTGATTGGATTGGTTGGGATTAATCTACCCTATGATAAATTAGTAAATAATCTACCTAGCTGGATTGCCAAACCCTCTTCAACTTCACTTCATCGGATGCACACAATGACAAGTATTGACATTCTCAAAGAGGATCCAAGTAAGATTATTTTTGGTTATGGGCTTGGGGTTAGTGGGCCAGCCGCCAAAGAAATTTATAACAATCTTTACAATAACCCTTTAGTTGATAAATACTATTACATCCCTTATCGTTGGGGTTTGTTGGAGCGTGATATGCTTATTCCTGAGAATTGGTTTTTGCAAGTATTGATTAATGGTGGGGTTTTTTATTTGACTTTGTATTGTTTAATTGTTTTGTTACCAATTAAAAAACTTTTGGACGAACTTAACCAGAAGTATTATAATTATCCTAAAATATCTATATTATTATCAATGATAGCAATAATAATTGGGAATTTGTTTTTGCATATTTGGGAGAATCAAACAATTGTAATCTATTGGTCATTAGTTTGGATAATATTAGTTGGTTTGGAGAATTTCAAAAATACTAGCAAAATTACGGGGATGACTAATTGTGAAAAATCAATCTGGGCTGAAACGAAAGAGATTGATTAATAAGTTTGAAAAAATATTGATAGTTTTATTAATTGTAATTTTTTTAGTGGAATTTTTGCTGACTTTTTTGCTGACTTTTTTTTATTGGAAGTTAAAATGGTTAAAGAAATTATTCAAAGATTATAAAAAAGACTAAGCTAAGTGATTATGAACTTAGCTATTTTTATTATAGAATTAATTCACCCCGAGTTAACCATCTTTTTGTTGGTTGTAGTCCAAGACCAGGGACTAATTCGAGGATAGAAGTCTGAAGAGTAACTACACGTTTGTTTCCAAAAGTTTTGTAGGCTTCTTTAGTATCATTTTCAAGAATTTCTCTAACATCAAATACTCTAAAAGTTAATTCTCTACCATCTTTATCCCAGAGGATAAACTCTTCACCAATTTCACTTCTTCTTTCAATTGGTTTGAAAATAGAGTTGTAGGAAGATTGAACAGATGAAAAGTTTGAAGAGTGACCAACAATATAAGAATTACCAATTTCTCCAGGCTGTGGAGTGAAGGCAATGTGAACAATTCCATCCACTAATAATCTTTGAATTGGGTTAGAAAGAGGTCCTTGTGATAGATCTTCTTCAACTGGTTTGCTAAAATCAATTGAACCATCTGCTTTGGTTTGAAAAAGATCGGTAAGTTGAGAATAAATTATTGGTGTGTTGATATTGTACTTGGGATATTTTAGAAAGTTTTTTTGTTGAGGGTTCTTGGGTGCAGGTACTAATTGTTCTAAAGGGGCTAGCTTGTTCAATTCAATTTGTTCATTTGCAGAGATTTGAAATCTAGCTAGGATTTCAGAAATATCTTGATTGTTGTTTTCATTTTTGAGGAAATATGAGCTAAACTTGTCTCCTAATGTCTCAACCAAAAAAGGAAAGTCAGAGTTATTGGAGTTGACCACTGTGTATAAAAAATTACTGGAAGTGCTTTTTTGACCAATAATATCAATATTATTTGGGATGTTTAGATTGCTTGCATAAAGCAGAGGGAGTAGGGCTATAAGGACAATTATGGCATAAAATCTATATCTAAGACGCCATAAACCTCTAAAAAAACTAGCAATAGTAAATACGCCAAGGTTTTTTGGTTTTGGTTTGTGTTTGAGATTGAGTGAGCTGAGTTGGTTTTGTTTAAACCGGTTCATGTATTAATTATATCATATATATATGACATTTGCAAATTTGTTGACTATTTTGAGTATTTTTTGTATGCTGGGATCAATTATGGTCAAACAAGATACTACTGGGATGACTCCTCCAGCAGAGTTAGATGCGGAAAAAGCTGTGTTAGGTTCAATTCTTCTGAATATGAATTTGATAGATGATGTGGCTGATAAGCTGAAGTCTAGGTATTTTTATGATAGCATTCACGAATTTGTGTTTGAAGTGATGATTGAATTATGGTCTAATGGTAAGCAAATTGATGTGGTTTCAATACTTGATAAAATATATTCAAGTAAAAGTAGCCTAGCTAAAGAAGTTAGTAAAGATTATCTATTAGAGCTTATTTCAAAAGTTTCTTTGATAAGTGGGGTGATTTCTGCTGGTGAGATAATTAAACAAAAATATTTATTGAGGACTTTAATAAACGCTGGAGATAAGTTGAAAACTATGGCCACAATAGGTACTGAAAGTCCAGAAAATCTCTTGGATGATGCCCAAAAAGTTTTGTATGAGGTTTCGGTGGATCAAGTAGATAAGAATTTTGTTGCTTTAACAGATGTTTTGGCAGATACTTTTGAAAGAATTAGTGAACTACACAACAGTAACCAAGATTATAGTGGATTGCCGACTGGATTAATTGATCTTGATAATATATTGGGTGGATTGCACAAATCTGATCTAATAATTCTAGCGGCTAGACCTTCAATGGGTAAGACTTCATTAGCTCTTGAGATGGTTAAAAGAATTGCTTTGTTTCAACAACAGGGGGTGGCTGTATTTAGTCTGGAGATGAGTAAAGATCAACTATCAGAGAAATTAATTGCCTCTACTAGTGGTGTAGCTTTGGCAAAAATTCGCTCTGGTCATCTAAACGATGACCCTGGAAACAATGATTTTGAAAGATTAACAATGGCTTTGGGTCAGCTGGATCAGGCACCAATATGGATTGATGATTCTGGTTCGTTGAATATTTTGGAGCTTAGAACCAAAGCAAGGCGACTCAAGTCCAAATTGAATATTGGTTTAATTGTGATTGATTATTTGCAGCTGATGTCTGGTAAAGGAGAGTATAAAGGTAATCGTGTACAAGAAGTAACTGATATTAGTCGTGGTCTCAAGATTCTTGCTAAAGAGTTGGATATACCAATACTAGCCCTCTCTCAATTATCTCGCTCAGTTGATAGTCGTGATGACAAAAGACCAATGTTAAGCGATCTCCGTGAGTCTGGTTCAATTGAGCAAGATGCTGATGTTGTTATGTTTGTGCATAGGGAAGAAATGTATCATAGGGAGACTAAGAAAAAAAATGTAGGTGATATATTAGTTGCCAAACACCGTAATGGACAAACTGGTGCAGTCGAATTAGCTTGGGTACCAAGATTGGCTACTTTTGATAATTTGCAAGGGGCTAAAATTTCACGAAGAGTTAACGAGTAGTATATCGACACTAAGGTGTCGATATACGGAGTTTTTAAGAAAATTTGTAATTTTCTGTAAGAAAACTCTTTAGGCCAAGCCATTTGACACTAAGGTTTTGATATACGGGAAATTTAGAGAAATTTGTAATTTCTCGTTAAGAATTTCCTTTACAAAATTAACGTATCAATTTACGAAGATTTTAGGCAAATCTGAGATTGTTATATTTTTGTAATCTTAGATTGTCTTGAATGAAGCCCAATTGCTGAAAGTATTCCAAGACTGGTTATTAATACAAGGGAAAGTATTGTAATGTTCAATGTTTTTCCTCCTGTTCTAAGTAAATTAGTTGTTTGGGCTAGTTGACTAATCGGTATATTAGTGTTGGCTGAGGAAACTTGAGAATTATTGATGGCAATTAACGCATTGATTTGACCAATACCATCGTCCAAAGCTTGGACATCGAAGACAAAAGAACGAGTGGTGTTTGGATTTAATTGAGGTATTTGTATATTGATAGTATTACCATTAATTGAAGAAGTAAAATTTTGAGCTAATACTTGCAAGACACCAAAGTTAGAATATTTGGTACCACTGATTGTTCCTTCATTAATAGTTTCTACAATGGGTTTGATTTTACTTTCATCTAGTGTTGCTGTAACAGAAAGATTAACAAGTTCAAGATTATTTGGATTAGTAATATCGATTTGGATTTTGATTGTATCATCTATCTTGACTGTTCCATCCATTTTGTCCTTGAAAATTTGAATGGTTGGATTTTGAGTAGTTGTAGGATCTATTACTTCTACAGTAAAAGTTGCTGGATTTCCACTAAGTGAAAGTGAATCAGTTGGGGTGATTTGAAAAGTGTATACACCAGCTGTAATTGAATTATCTGGAGTACAAGTAATTATGTTTCCTTGAATCCCAGTACTAGATTCTACACAACCAAGAAGTGGGTTGATAGCTGGAGTGTTAAAAGTTATTGGTGTATTATTATTTGCGTCGGTAGCAGCTAGAGGATTGAAACTTTGGGTGTTTCCTTTGGTAATTGTTATAGATTGACTGGCTAGCACTGGTGGTGTGTTAACTGTAACTGTCACTGTAGCAACATTTGAATTTTCTTGAGCATCTACATCACAAGTATCATAAGTAAAAGTATCAACTCCACTAAAACCTGGATCAGGTGTATATGTAATTGTGTGATTTGGTACAGTTCCATTACGAATAGCCGTCCCATTAGCTGGCTGAGTGACTATATCTGCATACACATTGAGACCTCCCAAAAAAGCAGATGGAAAGCAATCATCTTGATTCAAAGAAAGTGGGCCAATACCTAAATCAACATCATTATCAAGTACGTCAATTATGACTGGTGTATCAACAGAAGTTGTAGCAATATCATCGTTAGCAACAGGAGAGCCATATTGTGCTTCTGCAAATAAATTGTTTTGCAAGGAATTAATTATTGTATCAGAAAGAATTGAGTTAGAGGAAAGTAAAAACGAACTTGAAATAAAAAGGCATGAAACTGAAATTATTGCGAATATATTTTTGTTGGTCATATATTATTTAGAGTTTTAGATATTTTTTTATTAACACTTATGTGCCATTGTGAAAAAGAGTTGAAGGGATCTTAATTGGTTATGATTTGTTTGTCAACAAAAATATTTTTGTATGGCTATGAAACTATTCTATGTTAATAAATAAAGATTGAAAAAGATTTGAAGCAGCTACTTATGTTTATTTGAAATACCTAAAGTAAGGTATTGCGGAATTAGTCTGAATAAGTTTTTTGGCCTTGACTATAGTCTTTTTTTGTGATATATATATAATATATACACCATTGGCTAATTTTTTACTCCACTAAATGTCATCATAAAGGTGTGGTAATTTTTTGGTCAAAATTATATTAGATTATGAAAAAATTTATCTACCTATTATTGGTACCTTCAATTCCTTTGCCAAAATTCTTTTTTTCAAAGACAAAACTAAAAGTGATCATTTAATATCAATCTATACTTTTATTGAGAGCGTCGTCTATAATATTTTTGTAATATTGTGGTTAGGTTTTTGTGCTGCTTTTGTGTATTGGTGGTTTAGTTCTACAAAACTTTTGAATTTTTGGGGTTATATTTTAACTTCAATCAGTGTCTTGTGGTTACCTTTTATATCTGCCTATTTTATATTTTTTTCATCACGTGCAAAGAAGTTAAAGAAGCAATATAAGTTGGTTCCCAAAGGACGATTAGCTTTAATAACCACCAAGATTCCCTCCGAGTCATTTGATCTTATAAAAAGGTCTTTAGTAGCAATGTTGGCTCAAAAATATCCTTACAAATATGATGTGTGGCTAGCCGATGAGGATCCCCAAAAAGAAACAATTGAGTGGTGTAAAGAAAATAGAGTAAAGATTTCAACTCGCAAAAATAATCCTGATTATCACAGAAATGTTCATCCAAGGAAAGCAAAAACCAAAGAAGGTAATTTGGCATACTTTTATGATCATTGGGGTTATGCAGATTATGATTATGTAATTCAGTTTGATGCTGATCACGCTCCTGAAGAAGACTATGCATCCAATGTTATGCATCACTTTAATGATTCTAAAGTAGGTTATGTTGCAACTCCAAGTATAGTTGATGGTAATTTAAATTCTAGCTGGACTGTTAGGGCTAGGAATTATTGGGAATCAACTAATCATGGTCCAATTCAAAGTGGTTGTAATGATGGTTTTGCACCTATGATGTTTGGTTCTCATTATGCTCATAGGACAAAAGCTCTAAAATCTATTGGTGGTATTGCACCAGAAATTGCTGAAGATCTTACTACTACTTTGACTTATAATGCAAATGGTTGGAAAGGTGCTTTTGCTGGTGATGCAATAGCTCATGGTTATGGTCCTATTGGTCTGGAAGATTCTATGGTTCAAGAATATCAGTGGGCTATGGTTGGCATGAGGGCTTTGTTTTTTGTAACATCCAAACTTTTTTGGGATTTACCTTGGCAAGTGAAAATTCAATTCTTAGTTTGGCATACCTGGTATCCTTTGGTTACTTTTGTGACTTTGATCTCTTGTTTATTACCAGCTTATGCATTGTTGATGACTGATCCAATTATCTCTGTAGAGGGAAGTAAGTTTGTTCTTTTTTATGGGGTTATTAATTTTAGTTTTTTGTTATATGTTTTAAGTCTTAGATTCAAAAATATATTGAGACCGATTAAGAGTTGGCATCTTACTTGGGAAACAATTATTTTTCAACTCATGCAATGGCCATGGATACTTATTGGAACTATAGAAGGTTTTATTCAAGGAATAATGAATGTTCCATTTTATAAAGCTAAAGGAATGGTAAAAATTACAGACAAATCTGAAGGTGTTCGTTATTTGCCGTGGACATTTCTTTTGCCACATTATTTGATTATTTTAATCAACGCTTTGGCTATTATTACTTCGCCAATTTCCTCACTTGTTTTTGGATATTATTGGTTTAGTTTTGTGATAGTGTTTACTTATTCGATTTCTATATTAATATCTTTGGTATTGAATTTTGGTGAGAACCTGAACAAACTTGATAATATTCAAAAACTAAAATATGCAATTAATCACTTGCCAACTATTGGAATTTCGGTAAACTCAATTGGTTTGATGTTCTATTGTCTATCTTATTTAATTTATAACTTTGTATAAACATACATATGAAAACTAACAAAACAGTAATAATTGTAGTCTTTTTGATATTCTCAATAATGATTGGGTTGATACTAAAAGTTCAATATAACAAATCAAAAAGTCCAATTTTGTTTGGAGTTCACGACAAAAGCAATACTTTTGATGAAGTAGATTTTGTAGATATACGTCATGGTTTTATGGCTTGGGATACTGATCCTGCAAATGACTCAGTAAAATTAATCGAAAAACTTGGTGAGAGAACTTCTAAAATTATGATTACTGTTGAGCCTTGGCCTGAGTTTGATCGAAGTGAAAATATTTTTCAAGATATTGTTGAAGGTTACTATGATTACAATATAAGTGCAATATGTAAACAAGTAGAATTGTCCGAAGTTCCAGTTATATTAAGGTGGGGTCATGAAGTTGATTTGTATAAGTCTAGCAGGTATCCTTGGGCTTTGAACCGTCCAAGTGAATATATCAAAGCTTTTAGATATTGGGTACAAACTTGCAAATCTTTAACGAACAATGCTCAGTTTGTCTGGTCTCCTGCTGGTATTGAAGGAATGGAAGATTTTTATCCAGGAGATGAATATGTTGATATAGTAGGTTTGTCAGTTTTTGCTTACCCCGAATATGAAAAATTTGAATTTGGAAAATGTTAAATATTAATGATGTTTTAAATTCTAGGTACGAGAGAGCTGCTTCTTTTGGCAAACCTATATATTTGGCTGAGTTTGGTGTTGCTGGAGAAGTAGAATATAAAAAGGAATGGTTAGAAAATGCTTTTAATCAAATTTATTTTGAACGAAACTTTCCTAGAATTGCAGGTGTAATTTATTTTAATCATGGAGATGAATTTGGTTGGGTTCCAGAGATTAATCCGCCCGATTTTAGAATTCAACCAGAGTGGATCGAAGATTATGTGGTAACTAAATAGTTTTGGCTATAAGGGTTTTTATTTGTTTACATTCTAAAATAGAGTTGGAATTGTGAGAGTTTTGAATACAAAAATCTAAATGTGTTTTTGACTCATCTAATTGGTTGGTTAATAAGTAGATTTTGGCTAACATAAGATGAGGATGGATTAACATTCTTTCAATGTTATAGTCATAAGAATCAGGGCCTATTTGGATTGCTTTTTGATATGCTTTAATTGATTTTGTAGGATCAACCAAAGAATAAATATCACCATAGCTAAGCCAGAATCTTTGTTTGTGTTTTGTTCCAAAATTATCAATTACCACAATAGCTTTGTCTAGCTGTTTTGTTTGGATGTAACAAAAAATAAGTTGTTCCAGTAGTAGGCAAGCTTTGTCATCATTTGAGGTAGTATTTTGAAGACATTTTTGGAGAGGTTCTATAGCCTCATTAAATTTTTTTAGAAAAATAAGGTTTTGAGCAAAGAATTTGAGCAGTCGATAGTAGTTGTAATTTTTGGGAGAAAGGGTAGGTAAAGTTTTTTTGAGAATCTTGTCAGTTTGTAAGTATCTAGCTTTTTTGATAAGAGGATCTTTGTAGTGAAAAACTTTGATTGATTGATCGACATAAGTTGAGATTTTTTTCTTTGGATTGTTAGGTATCAAATCATTATGAATTGGAGATTGCCAATAGAAAGACTTATTTTTGTACAGAAAAAAATATGGTTCAGATTGAATTGGTTTGAGGGTTTTTTTGTCAAAATCCAATATCCAGTCAAAGTAAATCAAGTCTTTGTGATAAAAATTTTTCGCTTTGAGTTCTTTAAGTTTTTGGATTGACTCTGAGTTCAAAATCCAATCACCATCCCATCTTAGAATGTAATCTTGAGTTGCGAATTGATCAGTGAAATTACGAGCTGCTGAAAAATCATCGATCCAATTAAAGTGCTTAATTTTTTTGGTAAAATCTTTGGCAATCTTAATAGTATTGTCGCTTGAGCCTGTGTCTGTGATGATAATCTCATCCGCTAAAAAACTAATATACCCAAACCACATCAAACCTTTACACATAATCTATTAATTTGTTCTATCAAGTTATCTGTTAAGCTCTTTGTCTCATCAAAGTAACTTCTAAGATT